>JAITVB010000199.1 GCA_031286025.1 Rikenellaceae bacterium | reverse complement strand
AACCAATGCCGACGCCCTGATCGGCCGCGTGGGCCGCGTCAGCCATGCAGTCGATAATGCCGCCGGCATCGGTCGCGTGACGATCGACGGCGACGACTGGCGGGCCGTTTCTTCGGACGACACGGTGGTCATCCCCGTAGGGCAACCGGTCGAGGTCGTCCACCGCGACAGCATCGTATTAACCGTAAAACCGCAATAAATACATGGGAACAATAGTTATTTTCGCCCTGATCGCGCTTTTTGTGATCATCTTCGTCAGCTCGGGGATCAAAATCGTCCGGCAATCGGAAACGATGGTGGTCGAACGCCTCGGGAAGTACAATCGCACCCTCACCTCGGGCGTCAACATCATCTGGCCCATCGTCGACAAGCCCCGCCCCATCATGTGGCGCTACACCCGCGAGGACTACGAGGGGCGCACGGTCGTCATCAAACGTATGGTCGGGCGCATCGATCTGCGCGAATCGGTCTATGATTTTCCGAAACAGAACGTGATCACCCGCGACAACGTGGTGACCGAGATCAACGCCATCCTCTATTTCCAGATCGTCGAACCGATGAAAGCGGTTTACGAGATATCCAACCTGCCGGATGCGATCGAAAAGCTAACCCAGACCACGCTGCGCAACGTGATCGGCGAGATGGACCTCGACGAAACGCTCACCTCGCGCGACACGATCAACTCGAAACTGCGTGCCGTGTTGGACGAAGCCTCGAACAAATGGGGCGTAAAGGTCAACCGCGTTGAGTTGCAGGACATCAACCCGCCGCGCGACATCCGCGACGCGATGGAAAAACAGATGCGCGCCGAACGCGACAAGCGTGCCACGATCCTTGAGGCCGAAGGGAACAAAGCGTCACAGGTGCTCGAATCGGAAGGCCGCAAGATGGCCGAGATCAACCATGCCGACGGGGAAAAGCAGGCGCGTATTCTGCGTGCCGAGGGCGAGGCCAAAGCACAGATCGTCAAGGCTGACGCCGAAGCCAAGGCCATCCGCCAGGTGATGGAAGCGGTGACTGGCACGGGGTCGAATCCGGCCAATTACCTGTTGGCTGTCAAGTATATCGAGACGCTCAAAGAGATGGTGAGCGGCAAGGACAACAAGACGGTGTATATGCCTTTCGAGGCGACCGGCATCCTCGGATCGATCGGCGGCATCAAAGACCTTTTCAACGTGGGCAGCAAGTAATTCCGACTTGTGTCGGAATAAAAAGGCGGCCGTCGAATTCGACGGCCGCCTTTTTATTCGATCCCGGGAAAGTGACCAAAGAAAAATCACGGACTTTTCCTTACGACAGGTTGTCTGGCCGTTGACCTCGGCTTGTCGGCATGGGAAGTTATGGGAGTGGAGTTACTTCTACGCTTCTCCCTTTTTATGCGTCCTATGTGCGGGGCCGGCCTTACGCCCGATCCCAAATTAAAAGGGCAGATCGTCGCTTTCGTCGACGGACGAGATTTCCTGCGGCGGCTGACAAACCGGTTGTTGGGGTTGTGGGTAGGCCGGACGCGACGCGTCGACCGGGGTCGACGACTGTGGGGCGCTATAACCGCCCCCTTCACCTGAACTTTCGCGGCGGCCCAACAGGCGAAATTCGTCGGCCAGGATCTCGATTCCGATCCGTTTCGTGTGCGTAGCTTCGTCTTCCCATTCGTGCGAGCGAATTTTCCCTTCGACGTAAACCTGCGACCCCTTCTTGGCAAAGCGGTCGGCGAAATCGGCCATCTGGCGCCAAAGGGTCACGGTGTGCCACTCGGTGTGGTCGCGGCTCTCCTGGGTCTGACGATTGTAGATGCGCTCGGTCGTCGCCACGCGCAGGCGCGCCGTTTTCGTCCCGCTTTCAAGCACCCGCACCTCGGGATCGGCCCCCATGTTGCCGATCAGTATTACTTTGTTGATCATGTTTTATCGGTTTTTGCGTCGTTTGTTATATTATCCCACAAGGTAGGCATTCGGGGCTGATTTTCCAAAAATAATTCGTAACTTGCGCCGTTACTGCCTTTTGGGAAGAACGAGGAATAGAAATGGAAAAAAGACGGATCGAAATCATGGACACCACCCTGCGCGACGGGGAACAAACCTCAGGGGTGTCGTTTGCCGCGCAGGAAAAACTGAGTGTTGCCACGTTGCTGTTGGAGGAGGTAAAGGTAGACCGGATCGAAATCGCCTCGGCCCGCGTGTCGGAAGGCGAATTCGAAGCGGTGAAGAAAGTGGCTGCCTGGGCCGCCAAGCGCGGACATCTGGATCGCATCGAAGTGCTCGGCTTTGTCGACGGCACCACCTCGCTCGAATGGATTCGCGAAACCGGCTGTCGGGTGATCAACCTCCTGTGTAAAGGATCGTTGAACCACCTAAAGCACCAACTGCGCAAAACCCCAAAAGAACACATCGCCGATATCCGCGAAGTGATCGCCAACGCCCGACGGATGGGTATCGCCGTCAATCTCTATCTCGAAGACTGGTCGAACGGGATGCTTCATTCGCCCGAATACGTTTTCGAATTTATCGACGCACTGCACACCGAACCCGTCAAACGGATCATGCTGCCCGACACGCTCGGCATCCTTGATCCGAAGCAGACATTTGACTTTTGCAGTCGGGTGGTTGCGCGCTATCCCGACGTCCATTTCGATTTCCACCCCCACAACGATTACGATCTGGCGGTGGCCAACGTCTATTTCGCCGTACTGGCCGGCGTGCGCGGCATTCACTCCACGGTCAACGGCTTGGGCGAACGTGCGGGCAACGCCCCCCTGTCGAGTGTACTGGCCGTGTTGCACGACCGTCTCGGCGTCAAAACGAACCTCGACGAAAGCCACATCGATCAGGTGAGCCGCGTCGTCGAGTCTTACTCCGGCGTCCGTATCCCGCCCAACAAGCCGGTCATCGGCAGCAATGTCTTTACCCAGTGTGCCGGCATCCACGCTGACGGAGACAGCAAGAACAACCTCTACTACAACGAATTGCTTCCCGAACGCTTCGGCCGCCAACGTGTCTACGCCCTCGGCAAAACCTCGGGTAAAGCCAATATCAAAAAGAACCTCGAAGCCCTCGGCATTGAACTCGACGAGGGCTCGATGCGCAAAGTCACCCAACACATCATCGAACTCGGCGACCGCAAAGAAGTCGTCACCCAGGACGACTTGCCCTACATCATCTCCGACGTGCTCAAGAACGACACGGCCAACGCCCGGATCAGGATACTCAACTACTCGCTGATGCTCACCTTCCAACTCAAACCCATCGCATCGGTTAAAATCGAGATCAACGGCCAACAATTCGAAGCCTCTTCGAGCGGCGACGGCCAATACGACGCTTTCATGAAGGCCATTCGCAAAATCTACAATAACGAGCTCAAGCGCGAATTCCCCGTCCTGACCAGCTACTCCGTTGATATTCCCCCCGGCGGGCGCACCGACGCGTTCGTCCAAACCATCATCACCTGGGACTACCGCGGCGCCGAACTCAAAACCCGAGGACTCGATGCCGACCAATCCCTCTCGGCCATCAAAGCCACCCTCAAAATGCTCAACCAACTCGAAGAGTTGAGGTAATCGGGGGTCGGCCCGTTCTTTTCAGTCAAAAGCGAGAGGCGGGCAGCCAGTCGGCTTGGTATTCTTTCCAAGTGTTTTTGGAAAAGATATTGGGAATGGTGTAGGTGGCGGCTTCGGCATCGGTGAGTTGTCGGCCGCCCATTTTGCGTTGAGTGAGGCGATCGGGACGTGCGCCGGGGCCGGTGCATTTGTATTCGGCGAAGAGCAGAGGTTCAGCGCTCATTACGGTCCAAGCGTCAGGGTGTACCGATTCGGGTTCGCGGCAGCGGATATAGACTGTCTGTGGGTAATCGTGCCATGGGCGGCCGAGGTAGAAGTGCTCGAACGGGACGCCGTCGCGGTCGGGAACGCCGACAGGTTTCGCCTTGATTTTGCAGTGGAGGAAGACGAAGCCGAATTTCATCCCTTCACGGGTACGCGGGGCAACGATGTAGCTTTCGTGTTGGTTGACGTAAATCGAACAGTGGTCGAAGACCATCACCGACGAGCCGAAGATGAAGTCGACGTTGCCCTCGACGTAACAGTTCCTAATATAGATCCGACCGTTGCCCGAGCCGTAAAACGTATCCTGATTGCCGACCAGACGGCAATCATAAAGTGCGCAACGATCGCCGCCGACGCGCAGGGCGAC
>JAITVB010000182.1 GCA_031286025.1 Rikenellaceae bacterium | reverse complement strand
GTCGTTGTCGGAGCCACGGCTACGGGCAAGACCGATCTCAGCATCGGCCTTGCCCGCCGTTTTGACGCGCCGGTCGTTTCGTGCGACTCGCGCCAGATGTATCGGGAGATGCCGATCGGCACGGCCGCCCCTTCGGCCGAGGAACAGGTGGGCATCCCCCACTATTTCATCGCCTCGCGCAGCGTGACCGAGCCTTACACCAGCGGTCGGTTCGAGTTGGAGGCGTTGGCGCTGCTCGACAGACTTTTCCGGAAGCACGACGTGGTGGTGATGGTCGGCGGATCGGGACTTTACGCAGACGCCGTGTGCCGTGGGATCGACGCGGTGCCCGGCACCAACCCCGAATTGCGGCAAGCCGTGACAGAACGCTTGGAACGTGAAGGACTCGATGCGCTTTACGCCGAGTTGCGACGACACGATCCGGAATATGCCGCCGTGGTCGACCGCAGCAATCCGCAACGGATTGTCCGCGCATTGGAGGTATGCCTCGAAACCGGGAAAACTTACTCCGAGTTACGCGGCGGGCAGGCCAAAGCGAGGCCGTTCCGGATCGTCAAAATCGGTGTAGCCATGCCCCGCGCGGCACTTTACGAACGCATCGACCGCCGGGTCGACGCGATGGTCGCCGCCGGATTGGAGGCGGAAGCCCGCCGCCTGTTACCCCTGCGCGAACTGAACGCGTTGCAAACGGTCGGCTACCGTGAATTTTTCGACTTTTTCGACGGGACGATTTTTCGGGATGAGGCCATCGAGTTGATCAAACGTAATTCCCGCCGCTATGCCAAGCGTCAGATCACGTGGTTTGCCCGCGACCCGGAGATCACTTGGTTTGAACGCAATAAAACCGATTTTGCGGACGTTGATGAGATCGAGCGCCATATCCGGCTGCAGTTGGCGCCGACCACACACGAACCCTCCGAACGATGAAAAACCTGCTCCTCGCGGCATTTATTCTCCTGTCGAACGCCCTCTCGCTTAACGCACAGGAGATCAAAGGCATTTGCGTCAACCCTTCGGGCGGACGCGCCGAATACGTCAGCATCGGGATCGAAGGCACCTACACCGGCATTACGTCCGACGGCAAAGGAAATTTTTCGATCGTCATTCCCGACAGCCTCTCGGGCCGGGCGCTGACTTTCGCCCATCTCTCCTACCAGACGCAAACCATCCCGATCAACCGGCTCAAACAAGAGGCGGCACTGGCCCGGACGGCCGGAAAACCGCTCACCATTACATTGACCGACAACGCATTCACCATCACTCCGATCACGGTCAATCCCCAAAAGCTGCGCCTCAAAAACCTCAATTCGCGAGGCGTACTCATCCCGAGAGGCATCGCCCTGCACCAACGCCCGTCGAAATTCAAAGATCCGGCACGGGCGGCGTGGGAACTCAATTTCGGCACCCTGCTCGAACTGAAAGCGAAGACGTGGATTCGCGAAATCGACTTCGACATCGTGGCCAACACGTTCGACACGTTGGTGATGCGCGTAGCCGTTTACCGGAAGGAGGGCGACCTGTTCATCCCCCTGATGGGAAAGCCCCACTACGTGGGTGTCCCGAGAAGTACGGAAAGGCAAGAGGCCCGGATCGACCTGTCGAAATACGACATCATGGCCCATGGGATCGTTTACGTCGGACTCGAACGAGTGGAAATGAGCGCCCGGGGCCAACTCGCTTTCCCGCTTTACTACGGCGGCGGACGCCTGTACCTGCACAATATGGCAACGGGAATGAGCGAGCGGCAGATCATCGGAATAGGATTTCTGGTCAAAGGATCGGTATTGGATTGAATAAAAGCATTTTATGAATAAAAAACACGCCGATCGATTGATCGGCGTGTTTTTTATTCAATGAGTCGCATCTCCGGAAACTCTGTCCCGGGATAGCTATTTCTTGATCGAAGCGAGGATTCCCGCCATCGTCTGAGTATGGTAGGCGGCTTCGCCGGTGAGGATCGTCATGATATTCTTCGAATAATTGATCGACTTAAGCACCTTGGCCTTGTCGAGCGGCTTGGCCGCCTTGAGGTCATTGGCCGCCGCGGCCGACATGCCGGTCAGATCCTGGATGTCTTTGTTCTCTTGATCCACGCGCTTCGAAAGCACGGTGTATTCGTCAAGTGTCAGGGGCGCTTCGGCATTGGCTTCAGGCGACGTGCCTGCCACACGCTCAATCAACATACTGATTTCCACGGCATTATTAGCGGCTTGAACTGATTTTGACACCAAGTTGTCGGTGGCCGACATACCGACGTTGGCGGGTTTCTGTTGGAGCAGCGCCTGGAGTTTGTGGTAGCGCTCCACCGAAGCCTGAACCACCTCGGCAGTAGGCATTTGTGCCGAAGTGATTCCAAAAGAGAATACGGAAAGAAGGGTGGCGAATAACAATTTCTTCATAGTCGGTACATTTAATGTTTGAATTCAGGAAATTTTGGGTCAAATATAGGACAAAAAAATTACAAAAATAACTTTCGTCATCATCTTCTCTTTTAAAAATTCTCTGTATATTTGTCGCTTAAGAAACGCCTAAAACCCCTTTGGCGACAGGTAGCGTAAGTAATCCATAGCGCACCGCGGGGAGATTTTGAGAGAGACTCAGGGTGTAAAGCGAGCGTATTTGCCCGATTTATCTTTAATCAACCGAAAATAACCCATGTCTATGAAACGCTTTCTCATCCCTGTTTTCACCGCGCTGCTCGCCGCAGGTCCGCTCGTGGCGGCCGCCCAACAACAACCTTCAGAAGCGTCATATCGGCGCAGCTCGCTCTGTCTGATGCTGATCGACGAACCCAACATGCCCAAGCGCGACACGATCAAAACGGCCTTCCTGGCCACCCCCGTGCCTGACAAGTATAACGACCACAATGTGGGCCAACGCGTGATCCCGTACTACTCCATCACCGAAAACGACCGTGTGGCCTACCGCCAGGCCGTAGCCCTGGGGCAGGAAACTCCTGCGGGCAACAGCGGAACCGGCGTCAAGAAAAAGGGGAGCGCCTTCGGCAGCCTGGCCAAGGGATTGGCAGGGGCGGCCCTGAGTTCTACAGCCGAAACGTCACAGTCGACCGTGATCGACGTGTCGGACAAGGAAGTTCCCGCCGTGATCGCCAACAAGTTCCTGCTCGAACAAGCCGTGGCCAAGCAACTCTTTGACAAATGGTTTATCGAGGATGGCCGATTCAACATGAACCTGATCAAGGAACGCGGCCTCTACGACGCAACGGTGATGGACGTGCAGACGGCCAAGAACTCGGTGCGCGGGATGGGACTGCTCGAAGACGCGGGCGAAGAGTTGATCAGCAACACGTTCGTCGTGGTTTCGCGTTATCGCTACATGAGCAAGGACGAACTGGTCGACGAAATGACCGCCGCCGCACAGTTGGCCTCGCAAGCCGTTGGCGGATCGGTCGGGGAATATGCCTCGTTGGCGGCCAGCGTCGGCTCGGTGGGCAGCAAAATGGCGCTCGGAGCCGGCTACTACGTGCGAACGATCTCATACCTCTTCCAACTGCAATGGAACGACGAGATCGCCAACACCCTCTACGCCGAACTGTGGAACAACATCGACAAGTATAACGCATCGGATATCTTCACCATCAAGTATATCGGAGAAGAGACCGCCTTTGCCAACGTCAAGGCGGGCATCTTTACCAACAAGCCGGAAGAGGAACTGATCCGCATCGCGACGATCAACGCCACCGACGCCGTGTTGGCCAAACTCGAAACGAAATACGACGTTTTCAAAACCAAAACCCCGCTGCTGAGCGTGTCGCCCTATGCGACGGCCGCCATCGGGATGAAGGAAGGCGTGGCCCCGGGCGACAAGTACGAGGTGCTCGAACGGAACGTCGACCCGCAAACAAACCGTACCACTTATAAGCGTGTAGCCGTACTTAAGGCCGCTTCGGGACAGATTTGGGACAACCGCTATATGGCCGCCGAAGAATTGACCGCCACCGGAGGCGACCAAAGCCTCACCACCACCCGCTTCGAGGGCAGCCTCAACGGCCTCTACCCCGGTATGTTACTCCGACAAACCAAATAAAACAACGATATGAAGAAACGCATCTTAATCCTCCTGCTCGCCCTGGCGCCGGCACTGGCTTTCGGTCAGGCGGGAAAAGTAAAACAAGCCAACCGGGACACCCAGACCTGGCGCTACGAGATCGAACCGGTGACCGTGGGTCTTCAGGGCACGGTGGTCATTCGCGTATGGAGTTTCTCCAGGAATCCGGTCATTGCCGGCGAACAGGCCAAGAAAAACGCCGTTCATGGGGTGATGTTCAAAGGCATCCCGACGTTGGAACGCATGCCCGGCAAGAAACCGCTCGTGACCCCCGAAGAGGAGGTCAACAGCGGCCAGTTCCTCGGTCAGTTCTTTGCCGATGGGGGCGACTACATGCGCTATGTTTCGCTGACCAACAGCGCGGGCGGCGAAGAGGTTCTCAAAGTAGGCAAGGAATACAAGGTCGGCGTGGTGGTGGCCGTAAGCTACAACGAGTTGCGCAGCTACCTCGAAAGCAAGGCGGTCATCAGAAGTCTCGATTCCGGATTTTAATCACTAACCCGAAAAATAAAAAAAACAATGAAAAAAATAGTACTGACCCTGGCACTGGCCCTTTTGGCGCTAACCGGTTTCTCTCAGGCCAAAAAACCGACGATCATGGTGGTGCCGAGCGACGTGTGGTGCAACATGAACGGCTATATGGTGGAATTCGACAACCAAGGCGCCTGGGAAAAACTCCCCGACTACAACGCCGCCCTGCAGAGCGATCCCGACCTGCTGTTGGCCATCAGCAAGTTGGGCGAAATGATGGCCGAACGCGGATTTCCGCTCAAGGATCTGGGCGCCTGCCTGCGCCAACTGCGCAACGATGCGGCCGAGATGTCGGTGACGATGGCCTCGGACGGCAGCGATGTGGCCGAATCGCCCGTCGACAAACTGAAGAACGTGGCCAAAGCCGACATCTGGATGCAGCTTACCTACAAGGTAAATGAAGCGGGGCCGAAACGCTCGCTCACATTCAACCTTCAGGGAATAGACGCATACAGCAGCAAGCAGATCGCCGCCGCCTCGGGCACGGGTACTCCGTCGTTCAGCGTCGAACTTCCGGTGCTGATCGAGGAGAGCATCCTCTCGAACATCGACAACTTCAACAACCAACTTCAGAACCATTTTGACGATATGTTCGCCAACGGCCGCGAGGTAGCCCTCACCCTGCGCAAGTGGAACAGCAGCCCCGTCGACTTCGAAACCGAATTCGGCGGCGACGAGCTCAGCTTCCAGATCGAGGACTGGATGGCCAACCATACGGTCAACGGACGCTTCTCGACCCAGGACGTGAGCGAAAACCGGATGATCTTCGAACAGGTGCGCATCCCGCTCTATGCCCCCAACGGCCGCGCGATCGACACCCGCACCTGGGCCAACGACCTGCGCAAGGAACTCCAGGACAAGTATAACATCGACGCCAAACTTTCGATGAAAGGCCTAGGACAGGCCGTCATCACCATCGGCGCCAAATAAACGACGGGCCATGCTGAAAAGAATATTCACGATAATCCTGCTGTGCGGCTGTTCGTTGGCCGCACAAGCCCAACAAACGCTGAGCGCCCAACAGATGGTAGCCATCACCCCCATGGTGTCGGGCTACATCGACCTGCCCGACGATGCGATCCAGTCGCTCAAGGTCAAGTTGGGCCAAATGGTGACCCAGAACGGGTTCGGTTCGAACTCAAGCCAGTTTATCCTCACGGCAAACGTAGTGATGCTCGACAAGCAGACTACGGCCACGGCGCCCGTCCAGTTCATGACCAAGATCGAGGTGTCGGTCTACCTCCTCGACATAGCCGAAGGGGTGGCGATCGACGAAATGTCGTTCACCGTGATAGGCGTCGACCGGCTTGAGAACAAAGCGATGATCCAGGCCATCAACCAGGTCAAGCCGCGCAGCACCGAGGCCCAGGCCTTTATGGACCGCTGCCGGATGAAGATCATCGACTACTACACCACCCGCGTGCCGCAACTGTTGGCCAAAGCCGATGCACTGGCCAAGCAGGACCAGTATGCCGAAGCGCTCGAAATCCTTGCGGGCGTACCCGACTGCATCGACCAGTATTCGCAAGTGGCCGCCAAGATGAGCGCCGTCTACGTGAAGATGGTCGACCACGAAGCCGCCGCCGCTCTGACCGAAGCCAAAGGGCTGATCGCCATTCAGAACTACGAAGGCGCCCTGGAAGCGCTCAAACGGGTCAGCCCGTCGAGCACGATGGCCCCGCAGGCCGTGGCCCAGGTCAATGCGATCCGCAGCTCGATCAACGCCACCCAACAGGCTGCCCTCGCTGCCCAGGCTCAACGCTACGAGGAGCAGATGCGCGTGCACGACGACAAGGTGATGTTGGCCAAGATGCAGATCGAAGCCGCCGCCAAGATCGGGGTTGAGGCCGCCCGCAACAACGGGTCGGTCGCCAACCGGATAAATAATTGGTTCATGGGTAAATTCCGCAAATAATTACAGCTATGGCACAATGTCCCAGATGCAAGGAAGACATGCCCCTGCTCTCAAAGATCTGCCCCGTATGCGGATATGTGGCCGAGGGAGGGGATGAGGAAAACATGGGTGTGAACCAATTAGTTGGCACGCTCGAACGTATTCTGCACGCTATGAAAAGCCTCCCCGCCCCCTCGTTCGGCAAGGGAATGGCCCAGTTGAGCGTCATCATTTACCCGATCCTGGCCGTGGCGTTCCTGCTGATGGCCGCGATCAGCGAGGCGGGGTTCTTCTGGATCTTTTGCCTGTTGTTCGTAGTGCTGAGCATCGTCTCATTCATACGCAAATCGAAGGGGACGCTCGGCAACGAGCCTTTCAACCGCGCTTTCCGCGAGATGAAAAACGACTACACCTACTTCGAACGTCTGGCCCGACGCGACTTCGGCAAAAGCCGCGAAGTGACCGCCCTGGCCGACGAAATCACGGAACAGATCAGATCGATCGAGAAACAGCGCCGCAGCGCCGCGACGAAAAACCTGATCGTATGGCTCTGCCTGATGGCGGTCATCCTCGGGGTGGCCGGCTATGGCGTGATACTCACCGGCGAGGCCGTGGGAGATCCCGTGATCGGATCGGTCGAAGAAGCCGCTTGGCAACAAGCCGTGCAGGCTTATGAAGCGATACCCGACAAGGAATCGATGGACGCGATCGATGCCCGGACGGCTATCACGGGCAGCATCGTTGCGGCGGGCGAAACCGCTGCGGCCGAGGATTTCTTCATCAGGCAGTGTATGGGAAACATGAAGGATTTCGAATGTGCCCGGATATTGGTGGCCTACTATGTGGCCAACGGAAAGACGGACGCGGCCGACGCCTTCGTAGCCCGGTGCACGGCGATGCGCTATCCCTCGGACCAGACCAAACTGAAAAAATTAATCACCCAATAAAACAACCTGCTATGGGATTATTCGGCAGTAAGAAAGAAGGCGGATTGATGGATGTCATCCGTTGTGACGAAAAAGACTTTTTGATATGGAAATGGTCGCCCGCGGGCGAACCCAGCAAGCGTGAAAACGCGATCCGCTATGGCAGCAGCCTGAGGGTGAAAGACGGCGAAGTAGCCGTGTTCGTCTACAAACAGAAGGACGGCACGATGCAGGATTTTATCGAAGGTCCCTTCGACGAAACCATCAAGACGGCCAACTTTCCGGTGCTTACGAGCATCGTCGGGACGGCTTTCGGCGGATCGTCGCCGTTCCAGGCCGAGATTTACTTCATCAACCTGGCAGGGAACATCCAGATCCCGTTCTTCATCAACGAGTTCGACGTGGCCGACTCGCGTTTCCTCGACTACACCGCCCCGGTGACCGTCAAGGGGGCGATCACGTTCAACATCAAGGACTACAAGGGTTTCATCAAACTCAACCGCATGATCGACTTCAGCATGGACGAGTTTTTCGAACAAGTCAAACGCGCCGTGGTTCGTTATGCCAAGTCGGCCATCACCAATGCGCCGGCCCAACTCGGGATTCCGCTCGTGCAGATCGAGCGCGGCATCGACCAGATCAACGGGTTGGTGGAAGAAAAACTCCGCACGGCACTGGGCGATGACTTCGGGGTGTGTCTCAAGCGCGTCGACCTGTCGGGCATCACGATCAATAAGGAAAGCGCCGACTACGAACGCCTCAAAGCCGTGACCGCCGACCTGCAAACCGCTACCCTGCAAGCCCAGACGGCGATCAACATCCAGAACATGGCCGATCTGCAGGCAATCAATGCCCAGAACCAGGCCGAAGCCCTGCGCATTCAACGTGAAGAAACCCAACGCCTGCAACGCCTGCAGACCGAAACGTCGAACCTCACCGCCCACCAGATCAACGTCCAGGGCGACGTGGCCAAGACAGCGGCAGCGAGCATCGGTCAGTTGGGCGGCAGCGGCGGGATGAATATGGGCGGCGACGGTGGAATGAACCCCGCGGCAATGATGACCGGCATGATGATGGGCGGTGCCGTAGGCGGCAGTATGTCCAACATGATCGGGCAAATGACCCAAGGCATGAACCAACCCCAACCCCCGATGCCCCCGGCCGGAGCCACGGCCGAATACCACATCTCGGCAGGCGGCGCCCAGACGGGACCCTACACCCTCGAACAACTGCGGCAGATGATGCCCGGCGGCCAGTTTACTCCCGCCACCTTCATCTGGAAAGCCGGGATGGCCGGTTGGGAACCCGCCTCGAACGTACAGGAGGTGAACGCGCTGTTTGCCACTGTTCCCCCTCCCCCGCCGGTCGGTCCGGCCACTCCTCCCCCTCCACCCGCGATGAACGAAGGATGATCATTAAAAACCCCTAAAAACGAAAAATTATGGGAGACGAAACGAAATTGTCCGTACACAATATGGTCGAATTGGCGATGGGCCTCTCGATGGCATCGCTTTTCGCCAACGCGATGAACGACTCGTATAACAATACGGCCCGTATGCTCAACAACGATCAGGTGGCCGCTCCGCCCAAATATATTCACGCGATTGTGGGCGGTATGCAAAAGGGGCCTTTCACCTTGGGCGAAGTGCAGGCGATGATCCAGACCGGCGACGTGACCCTCGAAACCTACCTGTGGATGCCCGGAATACCCGCATGGAAACGTGCCCGGGAGATCACCAACATCAACGCCTCATTCAACGCTACCCCGCCCCAGACACCGGAAAACCAGGAATAAACGATGAAAACGAACGTATTTATGCTGTTCATTTCGCTCGTAATCAGCGGACTGATTTTCTACGGATTCCACACATGGGGCGACAATCTGCTCTATTCGTTGGGGACATCGATCGTGTGCCTTGTGTTGTTGTGCGCCACGACGGCCTTTTCGTCGACCGAGGCCAAACGCAGCAGCCTGATGGTCAGGACTACCTCGGGGATCTTTTTCTTTCTGATGCTCGCCACCGATATTCTGTTGGCCGTGTGCCACGCCTCGAACACGGTGTATATCATCGTGAACGGCTTGGCGCTCTGCCTTTGGGCCATCATCGCCTACAGTATTGCCCGGGCCGGGCAGTAAGGGGTTTTCAAATTGGAAAAGAGCGGCTTAACCTTTCGGTGAACCGCTCTTTTTATACTGCCCTGTTTCCGGATATTTAAGGTAATTGAAAATCAAAAACATTCCGAAGTCTTCCCGGCAAGGTTATTCGTCGTCGTATTCGTCATCGCCGCTGAAGTCGGAAAATCCGTCCATGGCTTCTTCGAAAATGGACTGGTTTCGGGGCGACGCAGCAGGGTCGAACTGGTCGGGAGGGGCTCCATTGGCGAAAGCTACACGGGGGTATGCAAGTCCTTCCTGAGTGCGGGTGGCAGCCATAAGTTCGAGATACATGGCGCGGTCTTCGAACACATCGAACTGGTAGATGAGCCGGTCGTTGTTGTTGTGCAGGATTTGGCCGAGGAAGACTTCGCCCATCGGAACAGGGGGCCGCTCGGGATCCGTACCTTCGCCGACGTCGACCAGGGTGAATTCCTGAAATTTGCGCCATCGGCGGTCGGCGGCGAAGAACGACACCATGTTGCCCGGATCGTATTGCAGATCTTCGCAGATCAGGTAGTGGAAGTCGAGCAGCGTCATCGAATAGAACACTTCATAGTCGCGGACGAAATTATCGTCCTCATCGTTGATCATGCGAAGTTTGAAAACCATCTCCATAGTCGGCGTGTTAGTTTGTGGGTGCCTCGCGGCATCCGGAGTTTTTGACCGTGCTTTATGCAAAGATAATTGAAAAATCGCTATCTTCGCAGTGTCGGTCGACACAATCCCAACCGTTTTATGGGCGAGAGCAATTTACGGCTCTCGCAAAATCGAGATCAAAGACCTACAAAGACAGTTGTTTGACCCGGGCAAAATCAAACCCCGCAAGACCCCGATCCGGACAACGATTTTCAGTTGTTTTTGCTCTATAACTTCAGGGGGAACTTGCTCCGTTTCCAAAGGGGCGATTTAAGCGTTTTTTCCATACATGATTAAGAATTGCCTTACACTTAAAGAAGACTGATTTAACTCTGAAGATCACAGCGGATGGGGGCTTGGCTATTCATATTTCTGGTGACCGCGGGCGCGGTGGTGATTTTTATCGCGGGCTTTTCACTTACGCAATGGATCACGGGCCATCCCCTGCGTTCGGAAATCGGAGAAAATCCCGAAATGAAAAAGCGCGGTATCCGCTGCGCGAAAGAAATGATCCTCGAACACGACGCCGAATTACGCGGTACGACACTCGATTGTGAAAGCGTCGACTGCAGCAGTTGCGGGATACACGGCGAAAAGCCCGATACCGCCCGCAAATAAGCAGAGCATAAAAAAGATCGCCAGGAAAATTCCTGGCGATCTTTTTTATCGGATCGACTTTACAAGCATGGAAGTCGCTTCGCTATGCGCCCCGAATTTATGTTTTGAAACCGCATGGGTCACCCCCATATTGATTCGAAAAACGCGGCGGCGAATGGCTTCGTCGATAGCTCCGACGGTGAGGTTGTACCACAGGTAGAGTTCGTCGATGCGGTCAAAGCCGATATATTGGTGTACACAGCTTTCTTTTGCATAAAGTACCAACATGAAGCCGAGGAAGCGGCCGTTGTCTCGCCGGCGGATGGCAGTTATCACGGCATCGTCGCCGAAATGGTGCTTGACGATATGAAAATAAGCGGCGGGATAAGGCGGGGCAGTATATTCCGAGGCCCGGCGGCTGACGTCGAGATAGAGTGGGTAAAGTTCGTCGAGGTAAGGCAGGAAGTCGGTAAGCGTCACCGTCTCGTAGCGCTCGGGGTCAAGGGCATTACGGTATCGGGACAACTGATAGCGGTACTTGTATTTGAGGGTGGCCGCATGGTCGTCGAACGACCGGGCCGAGGGATCGATTTCAAGATGTATCACGTCGAGCACCCGCACAGAGGTGAATCCGTTCCCCTCCCA
>JAITVB010000176.1 GCA_031286025.1 Rikenellaceae bacterium | reverse complement strand
TCAAACGTGTAAATACTGAAAACGATGAAATTTTTATTGTCCGCGGTTCTTCTTTTTTGTGGAGCGGCTGTTTTTGGACAGGAAAAGCATGACCCCGGTTATTTACCATACAGCCAATTCGCGCCGGATACGGCTGCGTATCTGAAGAGAATGTCTGCGACGGATCCGCTAACTCACGAACCCTCTTTCTATTACAATTGTCCTGCCGGTTATGTGTTGGATGATCTGGAGATTGAACCTCGATGCGTTTGGGTTAATTTTATCAGAAACCGGAATGAAATTGGTTCCATATATTTGGTCTTTGAGTCGTTTGAACGGACAAAAAAGATCAGAAGCCAGAGAGGGCTTCCTCCCACTATAATTCTTAATCCTATTTCAAAGATTACTCCGGAGAGCGATAAGACGTTGTTTGACGGGTTGGCAGTCGGTCATACGGCATCTTTCTTGCGTCCTTGGAGTGATGAGTTGGCCCGTTTGCTAAAAGATGTTCAACTGGACTTTGTCGTATATCTGCAAAGGGATGTCCCCAAACAGTGATCGTTCGCTCTGATTAACGATTGCAATAGCATCCCGCGGCGGGGGTTTCCATCCGAAAACCCCCGCCCGTTTCATGAAGAAGTGCCGGTCAGAGAGAGCCCGAGCCCTGCCCGGCATAGGATACGGTGTATTGTTTGCCGGGGCGTAAGGCCAACTCGTATTGGTTGTTCCCCATAGCTTTGATTTCGTTGCCGGGAGAAACGGGAATTTCCTTGCTTTGGAAGCGAAGGACGCCTACGCCTGCGTCGGCTTTGACGCGGATTTCGACGGGACTGCAGTAAAGGGCGATGTCACCGTTGGAGGTGGGTACCGAGCCTTCCATCCATGCGAGTCCGCCGAGGACGGGTTCGATCTCGTAGGTGGCATATCCGGGCGTGAGGGGCCGCACGCCGAGGTAATACTTCCCAAGCAGGTAAATCGGACTTGCTCCCCAAGCGTGGCAGAGACTTTTGCCGAACGGTCGCGAATACATGGCGTAGTGGTCGGCACCGCTTTGGCCCGGGTCATATTTTTCCCAGAATGAGGTAGCGCCCAGGTCGAGCATACCACCCCAGTAGTCTTTCATTTCTTTAAGTACATAGGATTGGTCGCCCATCGCACAGAGGGCCTCCAATTCGTAGAAACGCATATAAGGAGTGGTAATCTTCAGAATATCGTCGTTCAACAGCACGTTCTGCTTGACCGATTGTTGCTGTTCGGGAGTGAGGTACCCGAAGAAGATGGCGAACATGTTGGTGTAGCGAGTCACTGTTTCAGACAGTTTGCCGTCGATGCGGTTGTGGACGAACGCGCCTTTGTCGGACGACCAGAAACCGACCAACTTGGCTTTCAGGTCAGCGGCCAGCCTTTTATACTTTTCGACATCGTCGGGATTGCCGTAAATCTCGGCGCACAAAGCCATCGTTTCGTAGCTGCGGCAAAGCAGGAGTTGCTCGAAACTCACTTCGCCATGCTTGTCGAGATAACCGTCGGCCCAGTCTATAAAAATCCAGTCGCCGGTGAGGCCTTCCATCATGCCGTTGGCGTTGCGTCGGCCGAGGCAGTATTCCATCAGCGAAGCCATCCGCGGGTAAAATGTCTTGATATACGACTGGTCGCCCGTGTAGAGGTAATAATCGTAGATCGAGATGAACCAGTAGAACGTGTAGTCCATGATGGTGTTGATGTGGCTCGTCACGGGATCTTTGCCACGCAGGCTCGACATCGTACGACGCACCGTAGGCGAGTCGAAGAACAGATAGTAGTTCATCAGGTAGCTCTGCGAGGCGTCGCCCGACCACACCCAACGGTCACGTTTGATGCCGTCGATGAAGAACTCGCGCGAGGTGAGGTGCATCGTGTAAGCGCCCACATCCCAGATGCGATTGATCTGCTCGTCCGAGCAACGGAATTTGCCGCGATATTCCAACGGCGAGTATTCGTAAAGCATAGAGACCGAATCGCAACTTACCCCGGCTTCCGGCTGCACATTGACAAAGCGGAACGCTTTGGAATCCTTCAGCAGCAGGTCGCCTTTGGCCGGTTGGTCGACGGTCAGGCTGTCGAGCGTTTCGCAGATGTCGGTCGCCAAGGCTTCTTCGCGCGATTCTCCGTAGTAGAGATTCAGCCTGCCCTTGCCATGCAAACCATGAATATGGATGAAGCCGAAGGTTTCTTTGCCGAAGTCGACCATCTGGCCGCTGCCTTGCGGTTCGGCCTTCATGGCATCCAACGGCACCGTTTTCAGTTTGAATTGCGACGGCAGGATATCCGGGTCGTTGAAATCCCACGAACCGGCCGGCAGCCAAGCCGTAGCGCTCACGTCCGACACCTTCCCGGACTCGTCGATCCACTCCTTGTCTTCGAATGTCGTCAGCCAGGTGTTATCCGTATAGACGTTCTTGCCGCCTACAAAAATGGCCGGGGGCGAGGCCGTATGGCAGGCCTTGATGTTGATCCGGTGTTTCCCGGCCGGCATGGTAAAGATCCGAGGTTGGCCCGGAACCATTTTGCCGTCGAGTTTGAAGACATACTGTCCTTCGACGCGGATCGTGATCTCCTCGGCGGCGGCCAAGTCGAAATCCTTGTGGAAATCGACCAATACATAGTGGTTGTCGATCTTCCAGAACGGCGGGAAGAAACTGCCGCGTTCGGTGCGCCGGTTGTTCATTTGGTTGCCGAGCCAGATTTCATAATCGCCGGGGAACCATATCCAGGTGGCAAGAGCATTTTTCATCTGCTTAATCATATGATGTTATTGACTTCCGCGGGCGACCGGCATAGTCGCGCTATGCCTGGCCGCCCGCGGGAATTTTATGGGTTGCCTGTCTTTCAGATACCGTCCCCGTACCGTTCTTTTGTAATTTGTTGCAAAGTTTTGCCCTGGGTTTTGGGGGTCCAGACGGTTCCGACGATCAGCGCGATCAACAGCAGACCGATCATGAGGTAAGCCGCCAAATTGAATCCTTCGCCGTTCGGGCCGTAAATGTAGACGAACACCAATCCCCAAATGGCTGCGCCGCCGCGCACGATAAAGAACATGATGCCCTGTGCCGCCGCACGGTACTTGGCCGGGAAGAGTTCCGACGCCCAAAGCGCATAAAACGCCTGCACCGAGATCCCGCCCTGGATACCCCAGAGGATGGTGAACATCCACAGGGCAAAAAGACTCTTGATGCCCACAAAGACAAGGATCACCCAAGCCAACACGGCGATCGACGTACCGGCGAAATAGAGCCAACGTTGACTGACCCGATCGACCAACATGGCAAATCCGAAATAGGTCACCCCAACGATGATCAGCCACTGCACGGCGGGCAACATATTGGCCTGCGCGTTCGAAAGCCCGCCGGCGGTTTCAAAGATATGCGGTTGGAAGAAGCCCATCACCCCGGCCACAAAGTTCCAGGTGATGTAGATCAGGGCAAGGAAAAGTATGGCACGTACGTTGACCTTGTTGGTGAAGAGCGAGCCGAACGACGAGAAAATGCCCGGTTGTTTTTCTTTCTTGCTCTCGGCCTTTTTGGCGTCTTCCCAGTCTTTCGACTCGTTGAGTCGCCGTTGCAGCAACCACGCGACAAACGCCACGACGAACAGCGAGGCGAAAATGATGCGACTGCTAAAGACATTGATCCGGGCGATGCCCGCATCGGCGTCCAAAAACAGGGCGGCCACTTTCCGGACGAACCCGAACAATACGCCTGCCGACGCCCCTTCTTTACCGGGGGCGAGCAACATGCCCAAGATCAGGATGATCGCCGGGCCGACACCCCACATAAACTGCGAAATGCCGATGTTCCGCCCGCGCTTGTTCACTTCCGAATTTTCAGAAATAGAGGGCCACGAGGCGGGAACGCCCACGCCCACCGAAATGCCCGTGATCAGGAAACCGAGCAACAGCATCGGGAAACTGACCGAAAACATAATAACGGCCACCCCCAACATATAGATCAGCATGTTGTAGGTGTAGACCGTTTTCCTGCCGTAGCGGTCGGCCAGGAAACCACCGATGATCGCACCGAGAGCCGCACCGAAACAGTTCGCGCTGATGGCGTTGAGCCAACCGAGGTTCCCTTCGCTCAGGCCGAGATAATTCTGCCAGAGCGTCAAACCGCTCGCGCCGGCTACGATCGCACCCGCATCGAGGTAATTGGTCAGCGATACGGCGATGGTGCTTTTCAGACTTCCTTGTTTATGTTCCATGGAGTATTGTTTTTTACTGTTGTTCTTTGTTCTGGCAGAAATGATCCCGGGCGGGCGGCCTCTCATCCAAAACCGCCGGCTTCTTCGGACAAAGCCGGCCGGGGGAAAGACGGGACGGACGGGGCAAGGATCGGTATCTTCATGTATCGGATGATTTCGAACGTTTACGTTTTTCCGGATGGCAATTTACGCTTTTTTTCGGGATTTGCAACGCCCCGTCGGGAGATTCCGTCCGTTTTTCCGACTAGCCGGGGGTTGCAACAGTATTTACCGACCGGAAACAATGGTCGGAAAAAAGAAGGTCGGGCCACAGCCCACGATTTTATCGATCCGATTCCTGATTCGTCTATAGCCAGGATAATCGGCTACAATCTGTCGCGTTGTTATTTGCTGCGCTGGCTTTTCCCTTGTGTGTGTCGGAGAAGGAAACAGACGTCCGGCAAACACCGGGCAACGAAGCCTTCGAAGGCTATTATTGGACAAAAGCCTGAACGGGACAGAGAGACAACCGGGGACGGGTAGTGCCGCCCGAAGCGGAATAGTACTCGGCCTGAGAAACGAAAGCTGTGCCACCATACCGGCCAGTTCGATACATAACGGAGTAAAAATCCCATGCGTGCGAAATCCCTATGGGATTCATGGTGAACAAAACGACCGAAACCTCTTGTGAATACCGAATATAAAAATGTCAATCGAGTTAAACGAACCACTTAGTATACTAAAACCAATATGCTTGATAATTTTCACCCGACCCCCTTGGAAATGTCCTGCTACTCCATCGACGAGGTGTCGAAGATGTTCGGCGTGAATCCGTGGATGATCCGCCCGTGGGTCAACCGGTTCTATATACTGTCCGCACCATCGACAGCGACGGAAACATACTGTTCACCCCACAGACCGTAAGGCGAATCGGAACGATCCGCCGTCTGGCGAAAATGGGAATAGAACTCG
>JAITVB010000054.1 GCA_031286025.1 Rikenellaceae bacterium | reverse complement strand
GAAAGGCGTTTCTTCGGTCACGCCGGGCAACGAGAGGCAGAAGTCGCGCGTGGTTTCGATGTCCATCGTCCGGAAAACGTTTACCAACCCAACACGTAGGCGAAGATCAGCGGGGCGACGATCGTCGCGTCGGATTCGACGATGAATTTCGGGGTGTCGATGTCCAACTTGCCCCAGGTGATCTTTTCATTGGGCACGGCACCGGAATACGATCCATAGGAAGTGGTCGAGTCCGATATCTGGCAGAAATAAGACCAGAAGGGAACATCGTGCCACTCAAGATCCTGGTACATCATCGGCACGACGCAAATCGGAAAGTCGCCCGAGATGCCGCCCCCGATCTGGAAAAAGCCCACACCCCTACCGCCTGAATTGGCACGGTACCATTCGGTCAGATAGACCATATACTCGATCCCGGTTTTCACGGTCGAAGCCTTCAGTTCGCCTTTGATCACGTACGACGTAAAAATGTTGCCCATCGTGCTGTCTTCCCAACCCGGAACGATGATCGGCAGGTTGCGTTCGGCTGCGGCCAACATCCAACTGTTCCCGGGATCGATCTCGTAGTGGGGTTCGAGCACGCCGCTCAGCAGCAGTTTGTACATATACTGGTGAGGCAGGTAGCGTTCGCCTTTCTGCTCGGCCTCTTTCCATATCTTCGAAATGTGCTTTTGCAACACACGGAAGGCTTCTTCTTCGGGAATACAGGTGTCGGTGACGCGGTTGAGTCCCTTTTCGAGCAGGGCGTATTCGTCCTGGGGAGTGAGGTCGCGATAGTGAGGTACGCGTTTGTAGTGCGAGTGGGCGACCAGGTTCATCAGGTCTTCTTCGAGATTGGCCCCGGTGCAGGAGATGATGTCGACCTTGCCTTGGCGGATCATCTCGGCCAACGAAATACCCAACTCGGCGGTACTCATCGCCCCGGCCAGGGTGACCATCATTTTACCGCCTTCCGTCAGGTGTTTTTCGTAGCCCCGGGCAGCGTCGACCAACGTGGCGGCGTTGAAGTGGCGGTAGTGGTGGGTGATGAATTGTGAAACGGGGCCTTTTTCCATAGTTTTTGATTTTAGTTGTTTAGACAGGGCTAAGGTAAGTAATTTTTCAGAGATCGGATCAAAAATGTATAATGTTGTCCTTCGGTCGGGCAGGCGGGGATTTTGCAGGCGCCGATCCGAGTGGGTTTGTGCCACCGCCACTTGGGCGGCCCTTGGCGGTGACGGTCATTCTTCCTCGTCGACGCGGCCCATCCGGTAATCTTTGACGATTTTCAGGACTTGGGCCCCGTATTTGGTCATGAACGATTGGCCGATGCGATCGATGGACAGCAGTTCCTTTTTGGTCGAGGGCAGTTTGTCGCAGATGCCGATCAACCCCTTCTGGTGCAGCACGGCATAGGGCGGCACTTCCTGTTCATCGGCCGTCGCCTTGCGCCAAATACGGAGGATTTCGAGCAGCTCGGGGTTGGCGATATCGTTCGAGGCGGAGACTTTTTTCTTCATTCCCCTAAGCGTGGTAAAGGGGGACTTTTCGAGCAGGGCTTTTGCACGGGCTTTGAGGTGGGCGGCGATCGTAAAACCGTTGGAGGCAGCCAAGAGTGTAGCCTCCTTTACGGCCAACAGTTCACGGACACGATCGAGGGCCTCGGCGATGGTCCTGCGGGTTTCTTTGTTGTCGATCTCCACATTGCTTGCGGCGAGCAGGGGGATCAGTCCTTTGGCCTCTTTCGCCCGGAAATAGGCAACGCCTTTCGTGACGCGGTCGGTCAATGCCGGGTCGTTTTCGGGATCGCCGGCAGCGGCAACCAGGCGGCGCAACTGATTCTGAAATGTTTCGCCAACGGAAACGATCTCACGTGAAAAAACCGACGAAAAACCCTGCCAACGTTCGATCAGCGCCGGGTAAAGGCGCGAGAGATGCTCGACCATGAGCCGTTGCAGGATGCCCAACCGGATTTCCAACGGACGGTAATCGAACAGTTCCGCGAGCAGGTCGCTGACATAGGCCCTGCGTTGGACCGAGAGGGTCGACTCGGTGGGTTGGGCGGCTTCGATCCCGCCGGTATAGCGTTTGACCAACGTGTCGTTGATGATCGCCGTGGGTGACAGGGGAGTGCTGAGCACCATGCCTTCCAGGGATCGGCAGCGGCTCAAAGCGACGTAGACCTGGCCGTGGCTGAACGAGGCCGAGGCGTCGATCACCGCGCGCTCGAAAGTCAGGCCCTGGCTCTTGTGGATCGTGATCGCCCAAGCTGTTTTTAGGGGATATTGCAAAAAACGGCCGTCGACCACTTCGGTGATCTCGTTGTTGTCCTTGTTGATCGTGTAGCGGGTATTGGTCCACTCGGCGAGTTCGACGTGGATCGGGCCGCTCCCTCCGTTGGGCCGCACTTCGATGCTCTTTTCGTCGAGGCAGACGACCGTGCCGATCTTGCCGTTGAAGTAGCGTTTCTCGGGCGACGGGTCGTTTTTGAGAAACATCACCTGGGCGCCTTTTTTTAGTACGAGCACTCGATCCGTAGGATACGAAAACTCCGGGAAATCGCCTTCGATCATCGCTCCGTAGGTGAATTGTGCGCTATCGAGTTCGGCCAGTTTGCGGTCGTTGACCGAGCGGGCGGTGTTGTTATGGGTGGTCAGGATGATGTAGCCATCGCCGTCGGACGGCGAAAAACCGGGGATGCAGCGGCGGTTCAGCGTGGCGAGCGTCGGGGCGTCGACCGCATTGTCGCGCACCCGGTTTAACAGTTCAATGAACACAGGGTCATTTTGTCGAAAGATCTGTCGGAGTTCGATCGGGATGTAGGGAGTAGACCGCAACGCACAGCTGTCGAAAAAATAGGGCGACGGGTAGTGGTCGCGCAACAGCGCCCATTCGTCGTCCTTGACTACGGGAGCCAACTGTTGCAGGTCGCCGATCATCAGCAATTGCACGCCTCCGAATGGCTTCTTGCTGTTGCGGTGGCGCATCAGCACGTCGCTTACGGCATCGAGCACATCGGCCCGCACCATGCTCACCTCGTCGATCACCAACAGGTCGATGCTACGGATGATGTTGATCTTTTCCTTGCTGAAGAGGTTGGCAAAGCGGTTTTTCTCTTCCGTGGCGCGTTTCGCGCCGGGCAGGTAGGGGCCGAGCGGAAGTTGGAAAAGGGAATGCATCGTCACCCCGCCCGCCTGAATCGCCGCCACACCCGTCGGCGCGACCACGATCATCCGCTTGGGTGAATCTTTTCGGAGATTATGCAAAAAGGTGGTCTTGCCCGTGCCCGCTTTTCCGGTCAGAAAAATATTCGTCCCGGTAAATTCCAGAAAGCCGCGGGCCAGATCGAGTTCAGTGTTAGTCGTCATACCGCCTAAAGATACTTCCCCGGGGGCTCCCGGCACTCGGAGTTTTTTGATCTAACTTTCGCCCAAAGATAGGAAAATATCCGGAGAAGACGGGATGGAGCAGAATAGAATTTGTCTTTCTGTTATTCGGACGAAGAAGCGGGGATCGTCCCGGTGAATTTGCGACAGGCGGGATTGAAAACATCGAACGCGAAGCCGATGTGGGCCCAGACCGTAGAGGCCAGACCAAAGTACTCGCGCATGATCGAGAAACGCTCGGCCAAGCTCTCGCGGCGATGGCGGGTCGAGGTGCCGCCCGTTTCGAAGACCGACAGGACAAGGCCCGTATTGACCACCGTGCGGGCGCGTTTGAGCGATTCGAGCACCCACGCCACGTCGGCCGCATAACGGTAACGCAGATCATAGGCAGGAGCCACCCCACGCGCCACGATCACCGATTGGTGGCACACCACCATCCCGCGGCGGAGATCGCGCCAAGTCATGTGCTCCGGCAATTTCTTCCTGCGCAGGCCGAGGATTTTTCCGGAAGGGGCGATCACCACCGTTTCGCCATAGTAGACGTCACCTCGAATGTCCTCACGACCGAAAATTTCGAGAACTTCAGCGGGATCGAAGAGCGTGTCGCCCGCGTTGACAAACCAGAAATAGTCGCCCGAGGCCAAGGCCATCCCCTTGTTCATCGCGTCGTAGATGCCGCGGTCGGGCTCGCTCACCCAACGGTCGATGCGGTGGGCAAAGCGGTCGATCACCTGCCGCGTACCATCCGTCGAGGCCCCATCGACCACCACAATCTCCAACGTCGGATAATCGACCCGTGCGAGGTTTTCGAGTGTACGGCGCAAACCGGCCGCGTCATTATAGGTGACGGTAATGACCGATATTTTCGGCAGACGCATCAGATATCCCGGGTTAATGATTAAATTTGCCCCAATTATACGAAAAAAAATGGAAGCGCACAATTCAAACCGCAACGCCCTGATCCCGGGCATCGCTGCCGTGGCTGTCATCATAGGCATTTTTGCCGGCATCGTCATCAGCCGCGTCGATATGGGCAACCTCTTCGGCCGGATGCGCACCGCCGCTGCGCCGCCGCAGAGCGATAAACTCGACAGCGTGCTCTCGCTCATTCGTTCGGAGTATGTCGAGGACGTCAATATGGACACGCTCACCGAGCGTATCCTCCCCACCCTGCTTGAAAGCCTTGATCCCCACTCTACCTACATCCCGGCCAAGGATCTGGCCGATGTCAACGAATCCCTCGAAGGACACTTCGACGGCATCGGGGTGACGTTCAATATGCTGACAGATACGGCTATGGTATTCAACGTCATCTCCGGCGGCCCCAGCGCCAGGGCCGGCGTGCAACCCGGCGACCGAATCATGACGATCAACGACAGTTTGGTGGCCGGACGCAAGATCCGCCAGGAAGATATTATCAAACGCCTGCGTGGCCCACGCGGATCGATGGTCAAACTGGGGGTCGAGCGTGTCGGGATCAGCGGCCTGACCCCGATCACGATCACCCGCGGGGTGATTCCCGTCAAGAGCCTCGACGCTTCGCTGATGTTGGAGCCGGGGGTGGGTTACATCAAACTTTCGCGTTTTTCACGTACTTCGCACAGGGAAATCCTTGATGCCACGGCTGAACTGCGCAAGCAGGGGATGAAAAAGCTCGTTTTCGACCTGCGCGAAAACTCGGGCGGATTTCTCGACCAGGCGATCCTGATCACCAACGAATTCCTGCCGGCCAACACGCTGATCGTCTACACCGAAGGCAAGGCTAGCCCGCGCGAAGACCAGTACGGCAACGGCAAGGGCACCCTGCAGGACGTTGAACTGACCATCCTGATCGACGAAGGTTCGGCCTCGGCCAGCGAAATCGTCGCCGGCGCCATACAGGACAACGACAGGGGAACGATCATCGGCCGGCGATCGTTCGGAAAAGGGTTGGTACAGTTGCAGATTCCATTGGATGACGGATCGGCCATCCGCCTGACCACCGCCCGCTACTACACTCCGGTGGGGCGCTGCATCCAGAAACCCTATGACGAAGGGCTCGAAAGTTATAACCAGGACTTGGACAACCGCTATAACCACAGCGAGTTGTTCTCGGTCGACAGCATCAGGTTCGACGAGTCGATGAAATTCACCACACCCAAGGGGCGCACGGTCTACGGCGGGGGTGGCATCATGCCCGACGTTTTCGTGCCGATCGACACCTCGTCGCTCAACCCTTACCTGCGCGAAGTTATCGGGCGCAACATACTGCTGCTCTACTCGTTCGAGTTTTCGGACAACCACCGCAGCCAACTCAACCGGATCAAAACCATGGCTGAGATCGAAGCGTATTTCCGTCCGATGGGCGATATGGTGCCGGGCCTTGTGGCGTTTGCTTCACGCAACGGGATCAGCCCCAAAGAGGGCGAACTCGACGGTCCCTGGCACGAACTGCTGCAGGCCGAGATCAAAGCCTATATTGCCCGGAATACGGCTCTGGAAGACAGCGGATTTATCCATTTCATCCACCCGGTCGACAATGTGATCGTAAAAACGCTCGAAATTCTCAAATAAATTTTGCCGTCTATTGTGTAAAATTCAAAAAACCATTACTTTTGCACCATAATTTTATCTAATCCAAGGAGGAATAACTATGAAAAAGACTTTGCTCGCTATCGTAGCCGTCGTGGCTATTTTCGCAGCATCGTGCGGCGGCCGCAATGCCGCTCCGGCTACTGCCGTTGAAGAGGTGATCGTCGCTGAAGACGTGCCTTGCTGCACCGACTCGACCTGCTGCGTTGCTGATTCGACCTGCAACGGTACTGCTTGCGCCGCTGATTCGACGAAAGCAGCCCAGTAATCAGATTACCACGGAAGAAGTGAAAAAAGGCTGCCCAAGGGGGCGGCCTTTTTTATGGAACAATCCGTGCAGGGCAATAGCGTTAAATTATAACGAGGGATTATTAAAATTATCGATTAAGCAACTTGATTCGTCGGATAAATCTTATTATGTTTAACCGGACAAAACCAAGGATCCGTGTGCCGGGAGGCACTTTCGAGCAACAAATATAGAGTTTCATAAGTGTCTGACCCTGTAAAAGTGGTTATGGAACTGAAAAAAACACCGAGAGCCAACCAACAAACGAGGCATCTTCCTCCAGGCGGGAATGATCGGCTCGTTGCTCATTGCGATCGCCGTGTTCAGTTGGGGGCGGGCCGATACGGGGGCAGTTGCGATTCAAGCGGCACAGGCCATCGTCGAGCCCGAGCCGGATATGGCAGTACAAAAGGTCTATGCCCCCTCGACGATCATCAATGTCCGGGACAACGATCGGAAAATCGACTTCAATGTGAACTTCGATCCTACGGACGAAGGACTATTGACTGTCACCCTGATTCCCGCCGGAGGCAAGGAAGAGAAGGCTGTCGAAGAGGAGATCGTTTTCATCAACGCCGAAGTGATGCCGAAGTTCCAGGGAGGTGACGTGAACCGCTTTCGGGCGTGGGTGATGGAACGCCTGAAATATCCGGTGATTGCCGCCGAAAACAACATCCAGGGCCGTGTGATGCTGAGCTTCGTGGTCGAAAAAGACGGCCGTGTGACCGGGATCGAAGTGCTTGCTTCTCCCGACCGTTCGTTGAGCGAAGAAACCGTCCGCGTGGTTTCTGCGTCGCCGGAATGGAAGCCGGGAGAACAGCGCGGAATGGCGGTGCGAGTGTGCCACACCCTGCCGGTCGAATTCCGGTTGGGCCAATAAGCGATTGGTTGTCAGCTGAATGAGCGACCAACGATTGCCAAAAGGACAACCGTGATTGATTCGGTACCGACAGTCGATTGGGGTTCGCCGTCTTTCCCCGCACCATCGTCGGGAAAAGCAATGGAGAATCCGGTAAAAGCCAGGGCCGTCATCGAAAAAAACGAGGGACCGCACGATGTGCAGCCCCTCGTTTTGGTGGAGAATACCGGGGTCGAACCGGTGACCTCTTGCATGCCATGCAAGCGCTCTAGCCAACTGAGCTAATCCCCCGTCGCGGGGCAAATGTAGTGATTAAATCCGAATAATTCCCAATCCGGAGTAAAAAAATCTTCCAGTTCTGCATTTTCTCTTCCCGCAAAAGTCCTACGCAATGGCTGAAAATGAAAATATTTTTGGCGAAATGTTTTTTATTCAGAGAATAATTATACATATTTGTAAAGTGAAACAGCTGACAACAATGCTAAAATAAAACACTATGGAACTCAAAAAAACACCGAAAGCCGACTTGGAGAATAAACGGGGAATTTTCCTCGAAATCGGCTTGATCGCCGCCCTGCTGATGTCGGTCGGGATGTTCTCTTGGAGCCAACCCGAGGTAGGCGTTGAAAAGATGGACGTTCAACAAGCTGTGGTCGAGGAGGATGTAATGGAAATCACCCGCGAAGAGGTGAAGCCGCCCGAGCCCCCGAAACAGCAGATCCAGATGATGTCCGACATCATCAACGTGGTGAAGAATGAAACGAAGATCGAAACCCAATTCGACTTCTCGCAGGACATCGGTGAAAATGTGGAAATCGTCTTTAAGCCGATCGCCAAGCAGGAAGATACCGTGGAAGAAACGCAGGTATTCCTGAATGTGGAACAAATGCCTCAATTCCAGGGTGGGGATGTGCTGAAATTCCGTGCATGGGTGAGTGAGCGCCTGAAATACCCGGTGATTGCCGCTGAAAACGGCATCCAAGGGCGTGTGATGGTGACTTTCGTAGTGGAAAAGGACGGTAGCGTGAGCGGCATCCAAGTGCTGACCGCTCCCGATCGTACCCTCGGCGAGGAAGCCGTGCGCGTGATTTCGACG
>JAITVB010000051.1 GCA_031286025.1 Rikenellaceae bacterium | reverse complement strand
CTCGGACGACACATCGTCAACATCACCCCGGGATCGTTTATCGACGCCTTCGAACGCCTGAAGCTATGAGTGACCTGCCCGCCCCCCGCACCGGTTTGTTGCCGGGTACCGCGTACCTCTTCGGTCGGATTTTTCGACTGATCGGAGGGAGCGGTTCTTTGATGAAATCAGTGCACCGGAGCATTTTTCGCAACCGGATCGGCCATCATGTCGGACTGCACGGGGTGTGCAAACTGACCGATTCGACGGTGGGCGACTACACCTACTTTGGCGGCGGATGTACGGTACAGCACACCTCGATCGGCAAATTCTGTTCCATAGGTCCCAACTTCATCTGCGGTTGGGGCCTCCACCCGACCGCCGGGTTTTCGACCTCTCCCGTCTTTTATTCGACCGCCAGGCAGAACGGCACGACCTTTTGCAAAGAGGACAAAGTTGAAGAATATAAATCCATCGCAATCGGCAACGACGTCTTTATCGGCGCCAACGCGATCGTTCTGGACGGCGTGACCGTCGGCGACGGCGCGGTGATCGGTGCGGGAGCGGTCGTGACGGCCGACGTGCCGCCCTACGCCATCGTGGGAGGCGTTCCTGCCCGTGTGATCCGCTACCGGTTCGAACCGGAGAAAACAGAAGCCCTACAACGCATCGCCTGGTGGGATTTCGACGAAGTGCGGCTGCGCGAAATGGAGAAAATGTTCTTCGACGTCGATGCCGTCATCGCCCGCTTCGATCCCGGGAAATAAGCATGGGTCAAAACGTTCTGACGAAAATACCTCCAAAATGGCACTCATAAAACCCCTGTAGGGCATCACGCCCCAAATCGGTGAAAACACCTTTCTGGCGGAAACCGCCGTCCTGATCGGAGACGTGACTATCGGCCGCGACAGCAGCATTTGGTACAACGCCGTACTGCGCGGTGACGTCAACCCGATCCGCATCGGCGACCGCACCAACATCCAGGATGGCGCCACCCTCCACACCCTCTACAAAAAATCGGTGGTCGAGATCGGCAACGACGTGTCGGTCGGCCACAACGCCAATATCCACGGGGCGAAAATCGAGGACAACTGCCTGATCGGCATCGGCTCGACCCTCCTGGACGGCGTAGTCGTCGGCACCGGCTCGATCGTCGCCGCCAACTCGCTCGTGTTGTCGAACACCATGATCGCCCCCCACACGATGTGGGCGGGCGTACCTGCAAAAAAAGTCAAGGACATCGGTCCCGACCAGGACCGGATGATCCATCGCAACGCCGCCGGATATCTCAAATATTCGGAATGGTACAAAGCCGAAGAAGAACAATTCCCTTAAAAACAGAACGGTTTCAGAGAGAAAACAACAGCCTTGCCATACGCCGGGATAGGTTCAAACCACCTTTGCAAACAGGAGGGCCGCCAAAGCGGAAAGTGCTTTTTCATCGCCGTTATACGGTTAGGTTTAGGAATATCATCGGACTGAGCGGTCATCGCGGAATTCGCGCCACACGTTTTCGAACCACGCATCGGGTTCGGGGATCGGGCGCACGGGGCCCCAGTCGACGCGACAGTTACCGGCGTCATAGGCAACTTCCTGTACCGAGGCCATCATCGACTCTTCGGCCGGAACGACCATTCCGTCGCGGTCATAAATCAGATACGAGCCGCGGCTTCCGCCTCCGCAGGCGATGTAGTCATCCATCGCCGCAGCATAGGCTTGCTGTGCGACCAACAGGTCATGGTTCTCGAAGGCGGCGACCAACTCTTGCGGGTTTCTCAGGATCGTCTCTCCTGCCAACGTTTTCAGTTGGGCGGCGGACTCCTCCCGCACTTTCCTCACACCGTCGGAACTGCGGATGTGGGCGGCGTGTTTCGACATCCGGCCACCGATCTCTGCACGGATCTTTTCAGGTGTGCGGCCGGTTTTGTTGTTTAGGAAACTTTCGGAAAGGGCGATCTTTTCCGCCGTCAACGTTTCTGCACAGGCGACGAAATCGGCATTGGGCAAGGGTTCTTCGCCATAGCGTTCGGCGATATAGAGCGCTGCCCGCGCGCTGCCGACCTGCCCCGAATTGAGGGCACTGCCTCCGGGACGGTAAACGCCGTGCGTGCCCGCCGCTTCGCCCACGGCGAAAAAGTGCCGCACATCGGTTTCCCACCAACAGTCGACCGCCAATCCGCCGTTGTTGTGTTGGGCGCAGACGGCGATTTCCAACCGTTCGCGCGCCAGATCGATACCATTGTTCTCATACAGGTCGATGGCCGGATGGTTCAGATGGGCCAACCGCTCGATCGGCGTCGGTTGCATCGCGCCCGAATTTTTCAGATATGCCAACGCTTCTTCGCCCAGATTCGAAAAATCGGAGGCAAGCACGGACGGATTTTTTGTAAAGTCAAGAAAAACACGACGGCCTTTCTCCTGCATCTCCTTATGTACAAGGATGTCGATCAGTGACGAACCCCAAGCATCAACCTTACGCGAATCGAACGGCCACTGGTAGCCTTTCAGGAAAATCGCCGTGAGCATCCGCGTAGCATCCGGAAAATGTCCGTAGAGAAATTCACTGGGATCGCCGCCGCCGGCATCGGTCGAAATATAACGCGGCAGCACCTGTTGGTAACTTCCGGAAAGATTCCAGCGGAAGCGGATCGAGGCAATGCCATACTGCCACTCTGTCAGGTTGCGTCCACGGACGCCTGCCTCGAAGGCGATGCCCGACGCCCCGGTCTGACTTTCGGGATAAACGCTGCAGGCATACAGTCCGGCCGGCCCGCCCGTGGCCCACACCACGTTGGTGCAGTTGAACAGGGCAAACCGTTTTTCGAGGTCGCCGAGGCCCGCTTTATTGAGAGCCAACAAACCGCGGCACACGCCGCCGCCGGTGACGATGCCGATCACTTTATAGCCGTCGAAGACGGGAATTTCGCGGGCCTTGACCCGGCGTTCGAGGCATTCGGCCATAAAGCGTGAGGTGAGAGGGCCTGCACTGGTGGCGCGTTGGCGGGGGTCGTGGTCGGTTCTGTAGCCGACATACTCGCCGTAGCGGTTATGTGGGAACGGAACGCCGATGGCCGCCAGTTTGGCGAACGAGGCGGCGCTGCCCGCGGCTTCGCACAGGGCCAGATCGCCGTGCATCGCACCGCCGGCGAAAAGGGTCTGCGCAACGTCGAGCACACTGTCGGGAACGCCTCCGGCCAGAGTCAGTTTATAATAAGTCTGCTTGTCCGACCCGGTGTTGCGACTGGTACCCATTGCGACGCCTTCGGTGAGCAGGGCAAGATCGCGCCGCCCCAGGTCGTAAAGCGAATCGACGGCATTGAAACCGGCGGCCCCGCTGCCGACAACGATCGTATTGAGCGAATATAAATCTATGGCACAGCCGTTTACAAAAATCTTATCCTGTCGCATAACACAACCGATGGTTTATGATGTATCCCGTGCCTGAAAACGTTTCGGCTGCCGCTTCTTTCAT
>JAITVB010000235.1 GCA_031286025.1 Rikenellaceae bacterium | reverse complement strand
CGCCGCCGAACTGGCCGGAAGCGATCTGGCGCTTATCGATATAATACTCGACGAAATATTTGTGGCGTTTCAAATTTTCGAGTTGCAGGAAGGCCCAACGCGGCACACTGTCGGGTACGACGAGCGGTTCGACGGTCGGTTTCACCTGTTCCGAGTTGTAGATGTACCAGTAATTGTAACCCGGCCAATGGTTCGGCTCAATGCGCAGCAGGTCGGTCATGTCGGCTTCGAACTGGTTGTATTTGTTCAGGCGCTTGCTGTTGGTGCCCTCCTCGACGATCATCGCGTAGGTGTCGCGCACCTGGGTAAAACGGTCGGCGACGTGTTCCTTCTTCGCCTCGTCCAATGATTTAAAGATCAGATCAATGCGAGTGCCTTCGAGGTCGACGGGCGAAAAATCGGGGTCTGAACCTGCTAAGGTCAGGTAGAGCGGTTTGTCATCCGGTAAGATGCGGTCGCGCAGGTCGAGGTAGAGCACCCGCCCTTGGCCCGGCTTGACTGAAAACGTAAAGTCAAACATATTGCGCAACGGCCAGATCGGGTCTTTGACCTGGATGTTGATCGGGAAGCAGCCGTCCATCGTCGGGGCGACGTCAAGCGCCGGCAGGGCGATGCGGATGCCGTCCAAGCCGCCGTTCATGTTGCGCCAGGTATAGGACGCGCCCCGGGCCATGAGCGGGGCGTCCTCTTCGTAGACCAACCCCGTGGGGCGAAAATCACTCGGGATAATCACATGCACGATCGGCATACGATCGGCCGGCACGGCGCGGTGCGGAGCCAGAGTGTTGTTGTAAGACGGCATATCGCCCCGGCGTCCGCTGCGGCCTCCGTTTGCACCGGGGGTAGCGAGCATCACCGAGCGTTCGTCGGCGGGGTAACGGCCGGCGATATAGGCTTCGATATCGAAAATGTTTTCGTTATTATGGTTGCCGCGTGAGGTGAGGGTGTAACTCAGCGTGGCGACGCCCGACGGGGCTTTGCCCGGGTGGATATAATAGGCGTTCAGTTCGCCGATCGGGGTTTCCTGTGCGTCATTGGTAAAAACGAGAGATTTTCCGGTGACGGGTGAGGCCGTTTTATGGAACGTTCTTTCCTGATTGGCGAGTCGGGTCGAGAATGTTGTCGCGCCGGTGCCTTCGGTGCTCGATGAAACGGCCAACGTACCGTAGGCTGCACCGGCGACCTCGACGTAGTTCCATGGTTCGTCGGGCATCAGGAAGCGCACTTGTTTGCCGGAAGTCGTGTAGCAATCCCAGTCGGGCAGTTGGAAATAGTCGTTGCGGCCCGGCAGGCGCGAGCGGTTGTAGACCCCCGGCCACGTGGTTTCGCGAATACCGTCGGTGCCTTTCCACCACCAACGTTTCTGGTCGTAAACGTCGTTGATCTGCACTTTTCGGATGACCGTTTCGTTGTCGGCCAGGCAGGAGGGCAGGTCGCCCGGACGGTTCCATCCATAGCGTAGCGCCCACTCGTCTATCCATTGTTTTTGCCTCGGATTGCGCATGAACGGTTTTATGTCGGATGCGTTACCTTGGGCAAGGATGGCGATTTGGCCGTCAGCCAACGCCTGGTCGTAGATGCGGATTTCGTCGATCTCGCCGCCGCGGATAAAGTTGTATGCGCTCTGCACCTGCCACGGGCTGATGATGCGCGAGTGGGGGCCGAACTGGTCGAGACCGGTGTTCAGCACGGCGATCGTCTTGTTTTCTGCCACCTTTTGGCCGTTGACATAAAAGCGGATGCCTTCGGTTTCGTCCCAGGTGAGGGCAAAGTGGGTCCACTCGTCGGGAGCGGGCAGTTTGGGCATCGTATACGAAACGCGCACGCGCGCCAGGTTGGCGTCGGTGACAAAGGCATCAAAGCCGTGACCGTTATAGTCAATCCGCAACCACACCATGTCCCAACTCGAATGGTCGGCATAACCCACGCGGAAAAGCGGAAACTCGGTCTGCGTAAACGGTTGTGCCCCGCGCCAGGCAAAGGCGAGCGTTCCGCGTTGGGCGTAGATGTTCCCCGGAGCCCAGTACGAAAATTGTTGCCGCCCGTCCTCACAATGGATCGCCGAGCCCCGGAAACCGCCGGGAACGATGCTCACCCCGTTCCGGAAATTGGGTTCGGCACGGCCCGCCGCACTGTCGGCCCGGAAACCGTGGTCGCCCGAGAGGTAAAACAGCAGCCCCGACGAGGGGACCGGAAACTGTCCTGCAGTCCCGATCGGCGGTAATCCTGCCATGACCTGGGCCGCACTTTGCATAACGGGGAAAACAAGCGAAAACATCAATCCCAAGATCCCGTAGCAAAAACAACGGGCGTCGGGTCGAAAATTTTTTTTCATTGGGGCTTCATGATATTAGGTTAGATAAGTGAGTGTTGCGAATGTATCGTGAAAAACCGGAAAGGGATGGTGCCTCCCGGCACTCGGGGAGGGGCTATATTTTGTCAAAGGTACACATTAAAAACAAACATCCGCTTGTAAATTTCAGGTAAAATGACAAAAATATGGCCTCGACAAGGGGATAAACCGGTACACAGAAAACCGGACTACTGAAAAATATCGTATCGGAATTTAATCGCCTTAACCATTTTTGACTTCTGTCATTTGCCGATTCCTTAAAAATTATAGACAAGAGTAGTTAGGTTAATTCCGGCGAATGACTATCTTTGTACAGTTGTTTGAAGTAGTGCAAAACATTGTGGTTCACAGCGACTAAGCTGTAACTTATCCATAACCACTCGCCATTTTTTCGCTTCTATAACACCTCGATTTCAACCATTTATCTCAAAATTGTTGCCTTATGCAAAACAAGGTGAAAATTCCGGGTACCGGGAGCGGTGCCTTTCGTATCTTGGTCTGGATAAAGCAAACTGTCTCCGGGTGCCGGGAGGCACCTTTTTTCGCCATGAAAACCCACCTGGGGTTGGTGCTGCTGTTCCTCTTTCCCGGGATGCTGTCGGCGCAGGAATTTTTCGAAGGGATTCCGCGCGACACGTCCTTTACCGTTTGGAGCGCTTACCGACAGGAAATACAGAAATATCCACGGATCCGAATTGTGCCGTTGGTAATCCCGGCCGGAATCGTTGTCAAGCAAGATATCGTTTACTCTGTCCTTTCCGACACGCCTTACGGCAGGCGCGAACTTCACTTGGACATATACCGACCCGATAACCGTCTCGCGTACCCCGCTCTGCTGATGATCCACGGCGGCGGATGGAATTCGGGCGACCGGTCGATGGAGGCGCCGATGGCCGCGGCCCTGGCCACACGGGGCTATGTGTGCATCCCGGTCGAATACCGGCTGAGCCCCGAGGCGTTATATCCCGCCGCTATTTATGACGTAAAAGCCGCCATCCGTTGGGTGCGGGCCCATGCCGCCGACTTGGGGATCGATCCGAATCGGATCGCTGTTTCGGGTGACTCGGCCGGGGGACTGTTGGCCGACCTGGCAGGCGCGACGAACGGCAATCCCCATTATGAGGGCGAGGGCGGCTACTCCCATATTCCGAGCACGGTGCAGGCTGTGGTCGACCTCGACGGCGTGGCCGACCTGGCCGTCCCGGCCCGCACCGAACGTGCGCGCAAAGCCCGTGAGGCGGGACGGGAATTGCCCGGCGACGCCCGTTGGTTGGGCGGCACCTACGAAGAGAGTCCCGCCGTGTGGCAGGCCGTTTCGCCCGCCCGGCAGCTTTCGCTAGCGTCGGCGCCAGTCTGCTTCATCAACAGTTCGAACCGAGACCATCCCGGCCTGACGGTGCAGGTCGGACGGATGAAGGCTCTCGACATCCCCTATGAGTTGCACACGATTCCCGATACCCCCCATCCGTTTTGGCTCTTCGATCCATGGTTCGGGCCGACGATCGAACTGATGGCCGCTTTCCTCTGCAAAACGTTCGGGAGCGATCTCTCCTCATCCCCTCCCCATTCTGCTGTGAAACCGTAACCACCTAATCCAACCTAAAAAAACCTACCATTATGCGGATCAAACATCTACTCCTTTGCCTGATGGCCGCAGCCGGACTTTCGGCCTGCCAGTCGTCGAAAATCAATGTCTATACCCTCGGCGACTCGACCGTCGGCGTGGCCGACACCGTCGGTACCCCGATGCGCGGTTGGGGCCAGATGCTTCAGACTTTCCTGAATGCCGACAGTGTGCGCGTGATCGATGCCGCCGTGGCCGGCAGCAGTTCGAAAACCTATTACGAGGAAGGCCACTGGAAGAAAACGGCCGGTAAGTTGAAGCCGGGCGACTATGTCCTCATTCAGTTCGGCGGGGTCGACAGCAAGGCCGACGATCCGGCGAAATACACCGATGCGGAAAGTACCTTCCGCGAATACCTGACCGCCTATGTCAACGAAACACGCGAAAAGGGAGCTACGCCAGTGCTGTTGACCCCTGTTGCCAAACGTCGGCATCCCGAAGCGGGTATTCCGGTCGATATGCACGCCGACTACTCGAAAGCGGTCGCGGAAGTGGGCAAAGCCCTCGACGTGCCGGTGATCGACCTGGCCGACCGTACGGTGAAGCTGCTGCTCAAAGTCGGTTCGCGCGAATCCAAGAAACTATACATGTGGCTCGAACCGGGCCAAGCGGCCAAATATCCCGAAGGGCTTGAAGACGACGCCCACCTGTGCGAATTCGGCGCCTTCACCGTCGCCCGGATGGTCGCCGGGGGCATCCGCGAAAACGAGTTGCCGTTGGCCGACCAACTGACTGAAACGACCTGCTTCCGTCCTTGGGGCGCCGTGGCCGAACGGATGCCCGACGAATGGTACGGCACGGACGAAGCCGTTGCGATCGCCGCCAACGTGCTTCTCTACCAACGCGACGCGGTCGGATGGCCGAAGAACATCGACATGCACTTCCCGCTGAGCGCCAACGACAAAAAGAATGTGGCCGCCGACAAGGGGAACAGCGATTGCACGACCGACAACGACGCCACCTTCATGGAAATGACTTTCCTCTCGAAAGTCTTTAACCAGACAGGCAATCCCGAGTATCAGTCGGCCGTGTTGCGGGGCATGGACTATCTCCTGGCCGCGCAATATCCCAACGGGGGTTGGCCGCAGTACTACCCCGACGCCCGCGGCTACGCCACCCACATCACCTACAACGACAACGCAATGGTCAACACGATGACCTTCCTCAATGAGATCGCCCGGGGCGACGAAGTATTCGCCAAAGTGGTCGAAGATCCGGCCCTGCGCCAACGTTGCGCCGAAGCGTTCGACCGCGGGGTGCAGTGCATCCTCAAGACGCAGTATGTCCAGAAAGGCGTACTCACCGCCTGGTGCGCCCAACACGACGAGAACACCCTGGCCCCGGCCGGCGCACGGTCGTATGAGTTACCCTCGCTCAGCGGCAGCGAATCGGTGGGCATCGTGATGTTGCTGATGGACCTCGAAAATCCGTCGCCCGAGGTGACTCGTGCGATCGACGCCGCCATCGCTTGGATGAAAAAAGCGGCGATCCACGGTGTCAAGATCGAGGCCCTGCCCAACGCAGAAGGACGCCGTGACCGCCAGGCAGTGGCCGACCCGGCCGCTCCGCAGATCTGGGCCCGTTTCTACGAATTGAACGATAACCGTCCTTTCTTCTCCGACCGCGACGGCATCAAAAAATACTCGCTCGCCGAAATCGGCTACGAACGCCGCAACGGTTACAGTTGGTACACCTACGGCCCGCAAGCCGCGATCGACCGTTACGACAATCTCAAAAAACAACAATAACCCGATGAAAAAAAACCTCTTGATCAGCGCTATCGCCGCCCTCCTGTTGGGGGCCGGCGCATCTCCGGCCTCAGCCCAGTTCAGCGTTTTCCCGCGTGACACGATCATCGTCGCACAAGACGGATCGGGCGACTTCAAAACGATCGGCGCCGCGATGGATTGCGTCCGCGGATACCGTCCCGAACCGAGTGTGATGATCGTCAAAAAAGGCGTTTACAACGAAAAGATCATCGTATTCTCCTGGATCCAGGATCTGAAGATCGTCGGCGAAGGCCCCGACCAGACCAAAATCGTTTGGGGCGACTACAATGGCCTCAACCAAATGGGAACCTTTAAGACCTATACGATGCTCGTGCAGGGAACGCACATCACGCTCGAAAACCTCACCGTCGAAAACAGCGCCGGACCGCGCGGCCAAGCCGTCGCCCTGCACATCGACGGCGACCGGTGCACCGTCCGCAACTGCCGTCTGCTCGGTAACCAGGACACCCTGTTGACCGGCCTCGGCGGCACACGCAACTATTTTGTCGACTGCTACATCGAAGGTACCACCGACTACATCTTCGGCCCATCGACCGCCTGGTTTGAAAACTGCACCCTCCATTGCAAACGCGACTCGTTCATTACCGCCGCCGCCACTCCGCAAGACCAAAAATACGGTTACGTATTCAACAACTGTAAGGTCACCGTCGGCGAAGGCGTTACCAGGATGTGTCTCGGACGTCCCTGGCGTTCATACGCCGCAGTCCTCTTCATGCACTGCGAACTCCCCGAAGCCATCCTCCCCATCGGTTGGAACAACTGGGGGAACAAGGCCAACGAACTAACCGCCCGTTATGCCGAATACAAAAACGTAGGTCCCGGTGCAAACACCTCCGAACGCCCCGCCTGGATCAAAACCCTGACCGACGCAGAAGCCGCGCAGGCCACCCTCGCCAACGTCCTCGGCGATTGGGATCCGACCAGGGAGTAAGCACGTCAAGCCGGCTTCGCCCCCCCATTTTTTAAAAAGCGGCGGTCGAAGCCGGCACAACCGCGTCAACCCCTGCAACCCCCGAAAGATTACAGTGTGGCTACGGCGTCGTAGTGGGGGAGGATGGTGGATTGGGAAAGGTAGTTGCGGTCGTTGGCGTAGATGAATAGAAGCGAACCGTCTTTGATGACGTCGATGACGTCGCGGTTGACGGCTTCGGGGAGTGCGGGACATCCGAGGCTTCGGCCGAGACGGCCTGCACGGGCGACGAATGCGGGGTTGCAGTAGTCGGCACCATGGACGACGATACCGCGAGCAAGAGCCCGGTCGTTGATACCCCGTTCGAGGCCGGTAAGTTTGAGCGAGTAGCCTGTGCGACCGCTGCGGTAGGTTTCGTCGGTGAGGAAGAACCCGAGCGAGCTTTTGTTCGAACCGTTGGCGTTGGAGAACGAAGTGGCATAGACATCACCGCTGTTTTTACCGTGGGCTACCATGCTACGGTACAACATTTTGCGGCTGTGCAGGTCAAAGACGAAGAAACGGTCTTCGGAAGAGGGTTTTGAAAAGTCGATCAGCGTAAGGATTTCTTTGCGGATGCCCTTGATCGTGTTATAACCCTCGATGGCACGGGCGAAAGCGGTGAAATTGACCACCCCGTCGAGCTGCATATCGGCGTAGAGCCGACCACTGTCGAATGACGACGACGGGCCGGAATCATTCGCCCCGGGAGTCGAATATCCGGTCGGCAGCAAGGCCAACAAAAGCAAAACGAAAAGTTTTCGCATCGGGCAAGTGGGGGGAAATGATAAATATACGTTTTCTATCCGGGATTCCAAACTTCCCTATTCGAAAATAAAGACGACCGTCTGTTCGACAGGGGCCCAGTTGAAGACGAATTCGGCGTGGGATGTGGCGTTGCGCACACACATGTGAGAGCGGGGCGTGGTACCGAGTGTCCAGATAAATTCGATCAGTTCCTGGCGCGGATAGTTGACCGGTACGCCGTGGATGTAAGCCCCGTTGCAAAAACGGTTGGCAAACGGAGCAAAGCCTTCGACGTCGTTGGTGCCGTCTTTCAAAAAAAACATTTTTTCTTTTTTCTCCTGGATCACAAACGCGCCGAGCGGAGTTTCGCGTTGGTAGGGCGGACGGAAGAGGCCGGTGGTGACGGGATTCATACTGCGCACGATCCATTTCCCGTCCGATTTTTCAAGCGTGGCGATCGTCTGGTCGCGGCGGTCGACAAAGATCGCGTGACGGAAAAACAAGGTACCCGAACCGGCTTTTTTGACGTATTGTTTCGGAACATGCCACTCGCCGTCGAGGTGGAACGCTTCGACGCAGGCCATCGAATCATTGGCCGTGTAGTCGCGGATCTTGACCAACGTTCCATCGGGGGCATAGCGGGCAGGGAAGAGCGAATCGGGCGACAGGAAAAGCGGCGACGAGAAGACACGCTCGACACCAAAGGTATCCCGAATGTTGTTGTAGGCGTTGCGGGTGAATTCGCGTGTCAGAGGGGCCAACCCGTTGCGGTTGTTGCGGTTCTGGAGGATTGCCCAACGCGTGGGACGCTGTTGCATGGAATCGAGCAAGGCAAGCATCGTCCGGATCTTTTCCCATTGGAAAGTACGGGGTTTTCCGTTGTATGAGAAGCTATCGGCCAAGGTGTGTTCGTCATAAAGCAGTTCACGCGCGATCGTCACGGCCGGAGCCGGGGCAGCGGCAGGTTGTCTGAAAACCCCGATCGACGTCAGCAGAGCGGCGGGCTGTTCGGAAACGGCTCCGCGCGAGCAGGCCGACAACAAGAAGAGTGAAACGAGAAGAGCGGTTATCGGGGTACGCATTGTTGTTGTTTGTTGTTCAATATCATCCGGCGTTTATTCCCTTCTCTCCGCGAGCCCCCGACCGGAATTTCCCGATGCGAAGATATTTCCGATTATCCGGAATTCAAAGAGGACGGGACATAAAAATTGTTTCACAACCCTTTACCGTCACTTTCAGGTCGTTTATTCGGGCTCCAATGAAAACGCCCGACTTCCGATCGTCGGTCGTCGATTATTTTTCTTTGGGGTTCAGGGACGGAAATGATCCGTCTTTACTCGAAATTTCGTCCGCATTCGTGGCCGTCTGTTTTGTGATCGCGGCGCCTGTGGCCTATTATGCCGTAAAACGGTGGTTGGAGGGCTTTGCGTATTAGTCGCCGGTACACTGGTGGATCTTTGCCGTGGCCCTGTTGGTCGTTGGAGCGATCACCGTACTGACCGTTACTCTGCAAAGCTACCGCGCCGCCATCGAAAATTCGTTGAATTCGATCAAAACAGAATAAAACAACAAAACCATGTTAAAGATTGAAAACCTGAAAAAAAGTCTTCCGGACGGAAGAGGTCAAAACTATCGTGCTGAACGGCGTGTCGATGGAGGTCGACCAAGGCGAATTCGTTGCCATCATGGGCCCGTCGGGATGTGGCAAATCGATCCTGCTCAACATCCTCGGCCTGCTTGACAACCCCTCGGCCGGAGAGTATCTCCTGCTCGACAAGGCGGTCGGCAGCCTGAAGGGAAAAGACCGTACGCAATACCGCAAGGGAAACATCGGCTTTGTCTTCCAGAGTTTCAACCTGATTGACGAGCTGAATGTGTTCGAAAACGTGGAGTTGCCGCTAATCTACCTGCAGATCAAAGCATCGGAGCGCAAGAAGATGGTGATCGACATTTTAAGACGGATGAACATCAGCCTCCGGGCCGGGCACTTCCCGCAACGACTTTCCGGTGGACAGCAGCAGCGTGTGGCTATCGCGCGCGCCGTGGTCGCCAACCCCAAACTGATTCTCGCCGACGAACCGACCGGAAACATCGACTCGAAAAACGGCGCCGATGACTCTGCTCACCGATCTCGACAAGGAGGGTACCACGGTGATCATGGTCACCCACTCCCAACACGCCGCCGCCTTCGCCCACCGCAGGGTGGACCTGTTCGACGGAAAAATCGTCACGGACGTAAAAGCGTTTTTATAGTGACCGGCAGTTAACGGTCAGCCGCACGGCCCGAAAGGCGGGGTCGTTCCGACGGCGAATAGTCAGTCAGAGACCGTTCAATCTCCCCGGCTGTAGTTGGGGGCCTCGCGGGTAATGGCCACGTCGTGGGGATGGCTTTCCTGGACGCCGGAGTTGGTGATGCGGATAAAACGGGCTTCCTGGAGGGCGGCAATGTCTCTGGCACCGCAATAGAACATGCCGGCGCGGAGACCACCGATCATCTGGTAAATAACCTCGGCCAGGGTGCCTTTATAGGGTACGCGGGCGGCGATGCCTTCGGGGACGAGTTTTTTGGTGTCGGCTTCGTTGTCCTGGAAGTAACGGTCTTTCGACCCCTGCTGCATAGCTTCAAGCGAACCCATACCTCGGTAGGATTTGAATTTGCGGCCGTTGTAGATGATCGTTTCACCGGGCGACTCTTCGACCCCGGCAAACATGCCGCCGGCCATGACCGAATCTGCGCCTGCGGCGAGGGCCTTGATGATATCGCCCGAGTAGCGGAGGCCGCCGTCAGCGATCACGGGTATACCCGAGCCTTTGATGGCGGCGGCTACGTCATAGATGGCCGAAAGTTGGGGTACGCCGACCCCGGCGATCACACGGGTGGTGCAGATCGACCCCGGGCCGATGCCGACTTTCACGGCGTCGGCACCGGCAGCGACCAACATTTGGGCGGCTTCTGCGGTGGCGACATTACCGACTACGACGTCGACGTTGGAGTATTTGGCCTTGATCTGTTTCAGCAGATCGACTGCGCCGGGGGTGTGACCATGGGCAGTGTCGATCACCACGGCGTCGACCTGTGCGCCGCAAAGCGCGTCGACACGCTGCATCGCGTCGACGGTGATGCCGACGCCGGCGGCCACGCGCAAGCGGCCTTTTTCGTCCTTGCTGGCGTGGGGGTTATCCTTGATTTTGGTGATGTCGCGGTAAGTAAGCAAGCCGACTAATTTGCCATGCTCGTCGATGACGGGCAGTTTTTCGATCTTGTTCTGGAGCAGGATGTCCGAAGCGTTACGCAGATCGGTGTTGTGGGTAGTGATCAGCTTTTCGCTGGTCATCACCTCCCTGATGCTGCGGTTCATGTCCTTTTGAAAGCGGAGGTCGCGGTTGGTGACGATGCCGATCAGTGTGCGGTCGTCGGTGATCACCGGGATGCCGCCAATACGGTTTTCGCGCATCAGTTGCAGGGCGTCGCCCACGGTGTGTTCCTGCGAAATGGTGATCGGGTCATAGATCATCCCGTTCTCGGCGCGTTTGACTTTGCGCACCTGACGGGCTTGTTCGTCAATGGTCATATTCTTGTGGATCACGCCGATGCCTCCTTCGCGGGCAATGGCGATCGCCAGTTCCGACTCGGTGACGGTGTCCATGGCGGCCGAAACGACGGGAGTATGGATCGCGACGTTGCGCGAAAAGCGCGAGGAAAGGTCGACCGTGCGTGGCAGCACTTCCGAATATCCCGGCACCAACAGCACGTCGTCAAAGGTGAGCCCTTCGGTACAAATGCGATCGTTGATGAATGACATATGCTTTGTATTTTAGTGATCCGGAGAACGTTATAAAAGGTACAACTCGCTTCGCGGGAGTGTAAATTTGGGCAAAGGTAAGCAATTCCCGCTAATTTTATATCGGGGGAGGTAATTTATCTGAAACTGACCGATTGGAAACCAACGGCGAGCGGGCATTCGGACGATGAAAGGAAGACTCTCTGCCCGGCATTGATATGGAGATTTCCGGAGCAGTCGCAAGCCGCACCGTGCACCTTGACCGGGTAATTCCCAGGCGGAGGCAACTGTTTCAACGGCTCTTCCGGCAGAAAACGACCATCCGGGCCGAGGAGGCCCATCAAGGGATAAGGCGCATCGAGACAGTAGGCCGCCAGTGACATTTTCCCTTCACGGATCAGTTGGCGAATCGCCGTCGAACTGACCTTGTCGTTTTCGACATTGAACTGAGGCACCTCGCAGACCATAATTCCGGCACCGGTCGCCGAATCGAAACGGCCTTCGCGGTTGTGCCCGAAATGGTGGTTATAGCCCATTACCAACGCTTTGGCGCCCAAACCCAGAAGCAGGTAATCCTTCAAGAAAATATCGGACGGGATCTGCGAAAAACCCGGGGTAAACGGAATGATGACCAAGTTGTCGATCCCCACGCCATCGAGCAACAGGATCTTCTCCTGTAGCGAATTGAGCAATCGGAGGCTGCCGGGTTCCGGATCGACCAACCGCCGCGGATGGGGATCAAAAGTGACGGCCACACTTTCGCCGCCCAGTTCGGCGGCAACCTCTTTGAGGCGTTCGAGAATTTTGCGGTGGCCGCGATGCACCCCGTCAAACGAGCCGACCGTCACTACCGGGTTGTTCAATCGGGAACGGATATCGTCCAACGACGACTCCCGGATCGCCGCCTTTGTCTCCGGTGCGGAAAAAACACTCCCTGCCCCGGCACCCTCTTCACCAAACGGCCCGGATATACGACAGACTTTCATACCGGTTCCCCTTATTTCTTCCTGCTGTGCAGTTCGCACTCCTTGACGAAGTAGGCGACTTTTTCCAACAGGGTGATGATGTCGTAGTCCTCGACATAGATTCCCTCGGGGAAATTGAGCGGCTTCGACGTGAAATTGAGCACGCCCTTGATCCCGGCGTCGATGATCGGCTGCACGAACGAACCGGCCGCGTCGGTCGGAGACGAAAGCAGGATCAGCTTGATGTTGTGGTCCTTGATTTTTTTTTGAAACTCGTCGATGTGGTAACATGGCACCCCCGCGACAGTCGTCCCCACCTTGGTAGGGGCAATGTCGAACGCCGCCACGATCTTCAGTTTCGAGCGTTTTCCCGTGAAATACTGGGTGACTGCCTGTCCCAGGTGGCCCATCCCCACCACGCCGATGTTCATCACGTTGCGGTCATCGAGGATGTTGCCGATGAAGTCGATCAACACCTGGGCGTCGTAACCACGTTTGGTATCGCTCGAAAAGCCGATCAGCATCAAATCGCGCCGCACCTGCACCGCCGTAATGCCGTGGATGCCCGCCAACGTATGCGAGTAGAGATGGGTGATCCCCTTGTTGAGGCAATCGAGCAGCGTGCGGCGGTATTCGCTCAGACGTTCGATGGTCTTCTCGGGAATGTTGTTGGGCACGAAGTTGATCGACATAGGGTTCGGAAACTTATCGGAACGACGTTATCATGACAAAAATAGTTAAAAAATCGGGTTTTGAAAGGGTCGCAAAAAAATCTCGGAAAATTTACGACAATCCTTGCCGTTACCAGATGCTTATTTCCCTTTCACCCGACGGAAAGCCGCCAGGTAGCCGTCGATGACCGCTCCCGTGAAACCGCTGCGTTCCATCTCGTTAAGGCCCACGATGGTCGTTCCGCCGGGGGTGGTCACCTGGTCGATCGCCGCTTCGGGGTGCTGATCGCCGTTGAGCAACAGTTCGGCGGCGCCTTTGATCGTCTGGGCCACGATCCGGCGCGAGGCGGCGGCCCCGAGGCCCATTTCGATGCCGGCCTCCATCGAAGCGCGGACGTAGCGCAGCGCATAGGCAATACCGCAAGAGGCGGCTACCATCGCCGCGTCGAGTTGCTTTTCGTCGATCAACATCACCTGGCCTACCGATTCGAACAAGCCGACGACCATTTCGTCGAGCGACGCGCTACCCCCCTCGCGCGAAACGAAGGTCATCGACTCGCCCAACGAAGCGGCAATATTGGGAATGGCCCGGTAAAGCGACGTCGAGCCGCCGAAACAGCCGGTCAACGCATCGAGCCCAACGCCGCCCGCAATCGAAACCACCGCCGCCGAGGGGGTCAGATTACCTTTGATTTGCCCGGCAACCCGTTCCACCAACCACGGCTTGACGCCCACGATCACCACATCGGCGCCGCTCACGGCCGCCGCATTGTCAGCGGCAGCCTTCACGCCCTGTTCTTCAAACTTCCGGCGGACGTCGGCACTGAGATCGCCTATGGTAATACTTTCGGGGGCGTACCGACCCGAATTCAAGAAACCTTCGACCAGGGCTCCACCCATATTGCCGGCGCCAATCACGGCGATTTTCAGACTTTTCATTATGACCTGTTTAAAAAATTTCTACTTGGCTTAAAGTGTTGTGCGGTTGTGGATCGCGTGGGCAATCGTCAGTTCGTCGGCATAGTCGAGTTCGTCGCCGAAGCCGATGCCGCGGGCGATAGACGAGATACGCACCGGAACTTCGCTCTCCTCGCCCGTTTGGGCCGCGAGTCGGCGGGTGATGTAAAAAGCGGTCGTTTCGCCTTCGATCGAGGTATTGAGCGCCAGGATCACCTCGCGGATGCCCCCCTGCGCAATATTTTCGAGCAGCAGGTCGATCTTCAAGTCCGACGGGGCGATGCCCTGCATCGGCGAAATGATACCGCCCAACACATGGTAGAGGCCGTTATACTGGCGGGTGTTCTCGATCGAGATCACATCCTTGACCTGCTCCACGACGCACACTACGCCCCGATCGCGGTGCGGATCGGAGCAGATCGGGCACAGGTCGTCGTCCGACAGGTTGTTGCATCGGCCACAATACTTGATGTCGTTGCGGAAGCGCGAGAGCGATTCGCTTAGCGCACCGACATCCTCGCGGTCAACCCGGAGCAGGTGCACGGCCAGGCGAAGCGCCGTGCGCCGCCCGATCCCCGGAAGCTTCGAGAGCTCCCCCACCACCTGATCTAGCAGTTTTGACATTTTTTTATCCTGCGCTTCGATTTGTTCCGTCCAACTTTTTTTCACCGGAAAAAAGTTACAACCGATGTCGCCACACCAATGGCGGGGAGTTCTTGGATGCACATTACAGAACTTTGGCCCGCACCTGCCGGTACTCCGGGAAAGACAATGGCCCTCTTTCCTTTTTGTCTCAGTCGATCAGCGCGACCGCTCGGCTTTCGATCCAACCCTGGTTGCCGTCGGCGATCGACACCTCGCGCCAGTCGCCCAAGGCATTGAGCACTTTCACCTTCGTTCCTTCGTGCAATACGAAGATATCTTTGCTGTTACCATCCGGCGAACCTTTCACGACGGCCGACCGGGCCATCACCACCGCTTCGTCGGGCTTCAACGCCGTCCGCCGCCCTTTGGCCGCAAATCCGGCTGAAACCAGGAACAGTGCCAGGCACACGATTCCGCCATAAAAGCCGAATCTACGCATCCTTATCCGCCCCGAAAGCAGGTAGAACCCGGCCGCACACAGCCCGACCGTCAACCAAACCAGGCTGAGCCACGCCCAACCGTTCGACCCGAACCAACTCCTCACTTCGATCACCCATCGTTTGAGGAAGAAAACGGGCACCGTTTCGATCCGGTCGACCACATAGGCATTGGCCACCCGCAGGTTGTGGTCGATGTCGGCATCGCCCGGAGCCAACCGCTGCGCCCGGTAATAGTTGAGCAACGCCGGTCCTATTCGATTATCCTTAAAGCAGGCGTTGCCCAAATTATAAAAAAGTTTCGCACTGCCGCAGCCCGCCGCGCGGATCGAGTCATAGGCCGCAATCGCATCACCATAGCGGCCGGCGGTATAGGCTTCATTGGCCTCGTTCCACACCCTGTCAAAATCGGGTGCAGCACTTGCCCCGACCGGGAAAGCCATCCCCAACCAAGCAGCTATCAGTATCATTAAGAGGTGTTTCATCGGCTTTCCTCCTTATATTTTGGATTCAAATTCAGAGATCAGTTCGAGAGCCGCACCATAGAGTTCTTCCTTGCGGGCCGAGCCTTGCGGAGCATATTGGGCGTATTCGCACTCGCCCGCGATGTCGACAAACCGGTCGACCAACCGCCCTTCGGCGTTGCGGGCGGCGAGCGCTTCGCGCACATTATCCTTCGACAACCGCGCCACGGGCAGATTGAGTTTGTCGCCCATATAACCCCACAACGCTTTGAGCATTTCGTCATAGAACGCCCGTTCGTCGTTCGAGCGCAGGTGTTTCTCGGCGCTCTTCAGGCGCTTGACGACCATCTTGTGGGCTTTGTTGCGACGAACAAGAATTTTATCGTTATTCAACCGGATGCGTTTCTGCATATAGACCAACGCAAACGCAAACAAT
>JAITVB010000229.1 GCA_031286025.1 Rikenellaceae bacterium | reverse complement strand
AAAAACATGGAACAGGTTTACGCCCTTTTTCGGCAGATGGTGTTCAACGTGCTGATCAAAAACCGTGACGACCATGCCAAGAATTTCTCGTTCCAACTCATCGGCGGCGAGTGGCGGCTCTCTCCCGCATACGACCTTTTACCGAGCGATGGTTTCAACGGTTTCCACACAACGACTGTGAGCGGCAACGGCGAACCTTCTGTAAAAGACATGCTTACCGCTGCAGGTGAGGTCGGACTTTCGCTGCCAAAGGCAACAGAAATCATAGAATATATAAAGAATAAGGTTAACGGATTCAACGTTAAGGCACAGTAGATGACGTTTAATTCCCTATATGTAATTGCAGCCAATGTGGTAAACAGCGTGAATCTTACCCCGATAGTTTAATTTTTTTATTTTTTAACCATTTAACCCTCCAAACAATGGAAAAGAAAAACAAAAAAAAGCTGACAAAACTATCTTTGAAAAAAGAAGTGGTTTCTGTTCTGAGTAAAAAGGACCAGGCCAATGTGCAAGGCGGTGGTTTTACGACGTTCCTCGGAGATTGCCAATCGAGATTTACGTGTTGCGTATTACCAACCTCTTGCGCCCTGTCGACAGATTGTCCTTCGTAACTTTTACTCCTGAAAGTTGTACGACAAGGTTGCCTTTGGCGATATTCGATATAGTTTTGATTATATGATATTTCCATTAGGCAGCCTTGTTGTTTATGACGAATCAATTTTAAGAAGAGAGTTTTTAAACAAAAAGATTATTATGAAGTTCCTAATCGCTTTAACTTTAGCTATTACGACAACTGCGCTCCATGCGCAGAACTTGACCGTCAGCGTGAAATTTGATAATAACGACCCGGTAGGTTATGCCTATATTTCAATAAATAACAAGATTATAGCGGCGACAGATTCCGTCGGGGTTGCCCTTATCCCTATCGATAAAATAAATTTGCAGGATACTATCGCCGCCTATTTTGTCGGGTATGGCAGGGAGTCGGTTTTGATAACCGATGAAGTCAAGCGGGAAATGGCGTGTGACATCATTTTAACCCGCACTTATGACATGGATGAAATTGTTGTCGTTGGCCCTGTCGATACAGAGGCATTATATAAGAAATATACTGTCAGCCTCCCATTCTATCACTATGCGACCACAAATGACCTTGCATATAAATACGTCATAAAGAAAAATAATAGTAGCGTGGATAGCGGAGAAGGGAACCTTTCTTTGGTATATATATAAAGGGAATAGAGAGACTAGACGCCCGGTAGCGGGGATTTATACTTATCCAGGAGGTACCAATGTACAAGATGAGACAAGCTTTGAGAAGCAACTTATCACTTCTGTTCATTATAATATAAGTTGGGCCTCCCGATACTACAATTCAATGTTTACGGGCGGCCGCACAAAGACATTGCGATACCTTGGGATTCGGGATAATTGTCGTGTATTCACATCGGTATCGATAAAAGACCGTTCAAAGACACAAATAGTTTGTTTCTTTAATAAAGACACCAAACTCCTGTCTCATTTCGAGTTGAGTATGATAGAGTATGATGACAACGACAATATCGTTATAACCCAAGAGAGTGAATTTGATGTAAGTAGAGCAAGGACGAACGTTATTGCCAATGAGTATCGGATAACGAACTTGAAAGAAGTGACAACGTATAAAGATATGGAATTAACGACCGAAATAGATGTTAAATATGGGAAGGTTGAGTCTTATAAAAATGTTCCGATGAGTCTTGTTCCGAACATTAAGCTGTTGTTGGATTCTGATTACTCCGATAAAAAATATAATACTGACATTTCTTATCGGCATAATCATATTATTAATGCGGATTAAGCTAAAAAGACAATCGCCGGCGTCATTCGCCTTGACGCCGGCGGAACGCTCCATTTCATTTCCTATATCCGTTCTTGGGGGCGATTTTGACGTGTTCTCCACTTGTTTATCCTTGTAGTCGCCTCCCCCCTCCTCCGAAAACAAAAAAACACCGGATAAAATTTTGATTATCAGTGCAAAAACATATTTGCATAAAAATAATCATAAAAAACATCTACCATGTATTGCAAAGTAATAATATATTTACATATCTTTGTATTGTTAAAGTACAAAGATAAAATTCACTAATAGGTATAAGCCGGAACAAGTTTTCAAAACAATACTAAAAACGTAAGATATGAAAAAGACGACCAACATCAACCTGGGGGGCTCGCCGTTCATCGTGGACGAGGACGCTTACGCCATCCTGAAGGGTTATCTGGACGACATCGCCGACCGCTTGACCGCTGATCGCGACGAGGTGATGGAAGATGTCGAAGGCCGCATGGCCGAAATCTTTACCGCCAACCTGTCGTTGCGAGCGCAGGTGGTCAACGCGACGACCGTCAACCGGGCGATTGCCGTGATCGGCCGTCCCGAAGAGTTCGGCGACCACTACCACAAGGCGCGCGACTATACCCGCGGCGAAGAACCCCGGAGCGAAGACCGACCGCACAAGCTCTATCGCTCGATCGACGACAGGATCGTTGGTGGCGTCTGCTCGGGGTTGGCCCGTTACATGGACATCGACATTACTCTCGTGAGGGTGATCTGTGTGCTGCTCTTTTTTCCGGGCGGGCTCAGCCTGTGGGTCTACATCATTATGTGGATTGTGATCCCGCGCGCCCCGCAAGTGGGCGGATATGGCCGTTACGACAACCGAAGAGAATAATCACATCATAAAACACAGGTTATGAATATTGACAACATTAAGGCACAGATGCGCAAAGGGATTCTCGAATATTGCATCCTGTCGATCCTCTCGCGCAACGACGCCTACGCGTCGGAGATCATCGGCGAACTGAAGGAAGCCGAGATGATCGTGGTCGAAGGGACGCTTTATCCTCTGCTGACCCGCCAAAAAAACCAAGGCTTGCTTTCCTACCGTTGGGAAGAGTCGCCGCAGGGCCCTCCCCGCAAGTACTACACGCTGACCGACGCCGGTCGCAAGTTCCTGGGTGAAATCGACCAGGCCTGGATGGAATTCGTAGCACAGATCGAACACATTCGTAAAGGAGCATAGCGATGAAAGAAATAGTAAACGTAAGCATCGCGGGCATCTCATTCCGTCTCGACGACGAAGCCTATGCCCGATTGGACGACTACCTCGACCAACTTAGGAAGCGCTATGCTTCGACCCCCGACGGCGGCGAAATCATCGGCGACATCGAAACGCGCATCGCCGAGATCGTCCTTTCACAACAGGAATCGACTGTGGTGGTCGGTCTCGAATTGATCAGCCAGGCGCTCGAACAACTCGGTCGTCCCGAAGACATCGCCGAGGGCATCCCCGCCGATACCGATGATCCGTCTGCGTCTGAAGCCGAGAAAATTCCACGCCGCCTCTACCGTGATCCCGACAATGCAAAGATCGGGGGCGTGTGCGCCGGGTTGGCCGCTTATTTCGGCACCGATCCGGTGATGGTGCGGTTGGCGATGTTCTCGCCGCTCGTGATCCAGGTGGTGACCGCCCCTTTCTTCCACGGTTGGGGGTTCCACAGTTTGCTCGGCACGCTGACCGGGGCGTTCTTTATGCTTTATTTTATCCTGTTGATTGCGATCCCGAAGGCAAAAACCCCGCGCCAGAAACTCGAAATGCGCGGTGAAAAGATCACTGCCGGAAAGATCGAACGCACGTTCCGCGAAGAATTTTCGGCGATCGAAAACAACGTGCGCAACTGGAGCAAAAACCCGGAACGCGGCTACCGCAACGCCTCGATTTTTTCGGAAATCGTCACCGTACTGGGACGCGTCGTCCTCTTTTTCATAAAATTCATTGCGGCGATTATCGGCATCAGTCTGATGTTGAGTGTTATAGGAATCATCGTCGGGGCAGTCTTTACCTTGATACGGCCCGACAGTTTTCCGGTGATGTTTTTGGATGGTCCGCTTCCGGTTACCTTGGGCGTGTTGGTGGCCGTTGCCGTGGTGATTCCGCTGTTGCTGTTGGCCTATATGCTCTTCCATACGGTCTACGACTTCCGCAACAGCAAGGGTTTTGTGTCGACGTTGGGCGTGATCTGGATTTTGGTGGTGGTCTTCGGTACGGTTATCCTGATCAAGGACTTTGACCAGATCCGCACGTCGTGGAAAGACGGGATCTCCGATTACCACGAAAAACCGCGCCCGAACGTGGAGGAAACCGCCGACTTCCCGTTTGCCGGCAAAGTGCTTTACATCGCCCCGGCCGACTCGGCTGCATGGGCCGTGAGCACCCGGTTCTATTCGGTAAAGTTCCATCCGCTGACCGGAAGCGATTACTCCGCGCCGACCCTGCGGATCAAAAAGTCTTACGAAGGCATCGATAAAGATATCGAACGCAACCGGGTCAAGGGACTTGCCGTACCTTACGAGCTCCGCGGCGACACGCTTTTCGTCTCGCCTTATGAAAAGCTCGACGAGGGGATTCACCACACACGCATCGATTTCAGCCTCTACCTGCCCGACAGCTTGGAATACAAAGTGTTGCAGGGGCTTTCCTATGACGAGTACATCACCGAATAACCCTTAAACAAACACAACATGGAAGTGGTAAACAACAATCAACCGGCCTTGGGCCAAAAGGGCGGAATCATCAGCTCGCGCAACATTTTCCTGGGAGGAATCCTGATCCTGGTGGGGGTCGTCTGGTTGCTCAAAAACTTTGATGTGATCTCCTACCGCGTGTACGACGTGTTCTTCTCGTGGGAAATGCTGTTGACCGTGATCGGCCTGTACCTGCTCACCTTGCACCGTTGGGTGGCGGGGGGCATCGTGACGGTGGTCGGGGCGGGATTCCTCGTGACCAATGTTTTCGGGGTCGACATCCCGTTCGAAAAAGTGATCTTCCCCTTGGTATTCGTCACTGCCGGCCTCGGCGTCCTCTTCAGTCGCGGCAGCCGGTAATCCGCTGAAAAAATTCCGGAAGGGGCCGTTGGGCGGGGGTTCCGGCCGAAAGGGGGAGAGACGATGCTTACGTTGCCCTGCCGGCCGTCCCTCCGGGCTTTCCGGAGCCGACAGAACGTAACGGGTGTTTATGAGTATTTTACTTTGGACAGACCGGGCGACTTTCATAAGTCGCCCGGTCTTTTGACAGGTTCAGGATAAGTTAATCATCTATTTTCTCGATTTGAATTTTGTTTAAACCATTGAAAATAAGTGTTATTGATAAAATTTCCCTTTTTCTTGCTTTAGATTACATGATCGAAGTCATTTTCTATGAACTAAAGTTATCTTAAACCGTTTAATAAAATTTTTTGCCCCTGTCCTCCGATTGTCCTTCTGAGATTTTCGAGAGAGGCGGGCCGGTATTCCACCACGCTTCTTTCCAATATCGGGATCACCGCCTGAAAACCATAACCAGCTTGGAGACAACGAAAAGCACCGTTCCCAAGGCGACCCCAAAGCACCACCGGAAGAAGCGGGGAATGTGGCGTTCGGGCTTGACCGCCGGACGGGCTTCGACAATGGTCACCGTGTCGCGCATCTCGTGGATGCGGTCGATGTACTTCGTCTGCCAACGGGTAACGACTTCTATCCGGCCGCCGTCGATGTTCACCGCCTGGTCGGCCTGCTTACCTTTATATTCGGAAAGTTGACGGAGGATTACCCGGTTGTTGCTGTCGCACTCGAACAGGGCGCGGAACAGGGTGCTGTCGGGCAGTGCCGCGGTCACGGTGTCGATCACCGTTTCGTGCGAACGGATAGGGACATAGACCGTGCGCATGCACCCGGCCAACATCCATACTCCGCAGCCCAACAGCGAAACGACGGCCAACCGCCACACCGGCCGCAGCAACGTTTCACGGGCCGAAAGACGGCCGGCTGTACTTTTTTGCCTGTTCCGGGCGATTTTTACAATATTTTTCGTATTTTCCGGCCAACACCAACGACAACGCCGCCCTTCGCCCGCTCTGGTCATCCGCAAGGCTGCGCGGCGGGAAAGCAACTCGAGGTCGCCGATCCGGTCGATGCGGCACATTTTTTGACAAGTGGAAAGGCGGTGGATAAGTCCGCTCCGCCGGTTAAGCAGGCAGCGGCAGGGGAAAAGGTTCATGGCATGACGGCTGATTTTCATCATAAGGCGTTTTTATACATTATTTTACACACCAAAGATGTATCGCAGGCAAGGGTATGGTTTTCTACAATTTCTCACCTGAATAACGACAAAAGACTATGAATTTCATTTGGTACATCCTGATCGGCCTGGTGGCCGGTTCCGTGGCCGGGAAACTGACCCAAGGCAAAGGTTTCGGTTTCTGGGTCGACCTGGTCGTGGGGATTATCGGCGGGGTGCTCGGCGGTTGGCTGTTCGGCCTGATGGGTATCTGGGTCGAAAGCGGCAGCATCGTCGGCAACCTGGTTTCATCGACCGTCGGGGCGATCGTGCTGTTGGCGGTGGTTTCGCTTTTCCGGAAACGGTAGCGATCGAAGGGCCGTGTCTTTTCCCTGTAAGGGTTATCCGCAACCTGCTCCCCGGTGCGTTCCGCACCGGGGATTTTTTTGTCGGCGGCCGGAAAATTGCAGCCATCCCCATGGGAAAACGCTCAAACTCACCGTAAAAACACAAAAAATCGGGACAATGTGTTGATTGTAAGAAAAAAATAGATATCTTTGCAGTCCGAATTTTGCCCAAGTGTGTGCAATTCCCAGGTAAAACAAGGGGTCGCGCAACCGGGGGAACCTTTGAAAAGGCACTCTTCGAAGAGAGGAGGAGCCGGGAAAAGGGACTCGTTTGCGGGACGAAACCAGTTAAAAGCAGTTTAAAAGTTAAAAAGCAGTAGTAAAAATGCCTACGATTCAACAATTGGTGCGTAAAGGACGGACTGCTCCGGTCGACAAGAGCAAGTCGCCCGCCCTTGACGCCTGCCCGCAACGTCGCGGGGTGTGCGTGCGCGTATACACCACCACGCCGAAAAAACCCAACTCGGCCATGCGTAAAGTGGCCCGCGTGAGATTGACCAACCAGAAAGAGGTGAACGCCTATATCCCGGGCGAAGGCCACAACCTGCAGGAGCACTCGATCGTGTTGGTGCGCGGCGGCCGTGTGAAAGACCTGCCGGGGGTGCGTTACCACCTCGTGCGCGGAGCGCTCGACGCCGCCGGCGTCGACGGTCGCAACCAACGCCGCTCGAAATACGGCACCAAACGGCCCAAGCCCGGTGCTGCACCCGCCAAGAAGAAGTAAAACATCCGCGAGGAGTTTGCAAAAGATAAACCTTAACAAAGCGACAAACGTCAGTACACAATTATGAGAAAAGCGAAGCCTAAAAAGCGAATTCTACTTCCAGATCCCAAGTTCGGAGACGTACTTGTAACCAGGTTTGTGAACAGCCTGATGCTGGACGGTAAGAAGAGTATTGCCTACACGATTTTCTATGACGCCATAGACATCGTGGGCGAGAAGATGAAAGATGCAGACAAGGCTCCCCTCGACGTCTGGAAAAAAGCGATCGAAAACATCACTCCGCAAGTCGAAGTGAAGTCCCGCCGTGTAGGCGGTGCGACGTTCCAGGTGCCGATGGAAGTACGCCCCGAGCGCAAGATTGCATTGAGCATGAAAAACATGGTTCTCTATGCGAGAAAGCGGGCGGGCCGTTCGATGGCGGAAAAACTGGCCGCCGAAATTCAGGCTGCTTATAACGAAGAAGGCGCCGCTTTCAAACGCAAGGAGGAAATGCACCGTATGGCCGATGCCAACAAGGCGTTCGCCCATTTCAGGTTCTAAGCAAGGAGATTGGTGAAAAATGGCAAGAGATCTTAAATTGATTCGCAACATCGGCATCATGGCTCACATCGATGCCGGCAAAACCACCACCTCTGAACGCATCCTCTTTTATACCGGGAAAACGCACAAGGTAGGGGAGGTGCACGAAGGCGCTGCGACGATGGACTGGATGGTCCAGGAACAGGAACGCGGGATTACCATCACATCGGCCGCAACGACCACTTTTTGGAATTACAAGGACGGCACGTATCAGATTAATGTGATCGACACCCCGGGCCACGTCGACTTCACGGTCGAAGTGGAGCGTTCGTTGCGCGTGCTCGACGGCGCCGTGGCTACGTTCTGTGCCGTGGGCGGGGTGGAGCCCCAGTCCGAAACCGTGTGGCGTCAGGCCGACAAGTACAATGTACCGCGCATCGGCTACGTCAACAAGATGGACCGTACGGGGGCCGACTTTCAGGGCGTCTGCGGCCAGATCAAGGAACGCCTCGGCGCAAACGCTGTGCCGGTAGTGCTTCCGATCGGCGCCGAAGACAAGTTCACCGGACTGGTCGACCTGATCTATAACCAGGCGATCGTCTATTTCGACGACAAAAACGTACGCGACAACTTTACTCTCGAAGAAATTCCGGCCGCCATGCAGACCGAAGCGGCCGAAGCCCGCGCCCGTCTGATCGAGGAGGTGGCCACGGTCGACGAATCGTTGATGGAAAAATTCTTCGAAGACCCTGATTCGATCACTCCCGACGAATTGCTTACCGCCATCCGCAAGGCGACGAACCGGATGAAGATCGTTCCGATGCTCTGCGGTTCGTCGTTCAAGAACAAAGGGGTGCAGAAACTGCTCGACTATATAGTGGCTTTCCTGCCTTCGCCCGTGGACATTGAGGCCGTTGTCGGCACCGATCCCGATACGGAGAAGGAAGTGATCCGCAAGCCGAATGAAACCGATCCGCTTTGCGCACTGGCGTTCAAAATCGCCACCGACCCGTTCGTCGGTCGCTTGGCTTTCATCCGCGTTTACTCAGGTAAACTGGACGCCGGATCGTATGTGCTCAACAGCCGCTCGGGCAAAAAGGAACGCATCAGCCGCCTCTACCAGATGCACGCCAACAAGCAGAATCCGATGGAGGTGGTGTTGGCCGGCGATATCTGCGGTGCGGTAGGTTTCAAGGATATCCGCACGGGCGACACGCTCTGCGCCGAAAACGCGCCGATCGTGCTCGAATCGATGACTTTCCCCGAACCGGTGATCGGTTTGGCGGTGGAACCGAAAACACAGAAGGACCTCGACAAGTTGGGCATCGCCCTGAACAAGTTGTCGGAAGAGGATCCGACGTTCACCGTGAAGACCAATGAAGACACGGGCCAAACCGTGATCAGCGGGATGGGTGAGCTTCATTTGGAGATCATCGTTGACCGCCTGCGCCGCGAATTCGGCGTGGAGATCAGCCAGGGCGCCCCGCAGGTGAACTACAAGGAAGCGCTCACCAAGACCGTTCAGCACCGCGAGGTGTTCAAAAAGCAGACCGGCGGTCGCGGGAAGTTCGCGGACATCATCTTCGAGCTCGGGCCGTCGGAAGAAGGCAAGGCCGGGCTCGAATTCGTAGACGAGGTAAAGGGCGGCAACATCCCGAAAGAGTATATTCCCGCCATCCAAAAAGGTTTCGCCTCGGCGATGACCAATGGCGCGTTGGCCGGTTTCCCGATCGACGCGATCAAGGTCGTGCTCAAGGACGGTTCGTTCCACGCGGTCGACTCCGACTCGCTCTCGTTCGAAATCTGCGCCCGCAACGGTTTCCGCCAGGCGGCCCCCAAAGCCGGCTCGGTGATCATGGAGCCGATCATGGCGGTCGAAGTGGTAACGCCCGAAGAAAACATGGGCGACATCATCGGCGACCTGAACAAACGTCGCGGCCAGATCACCGGAATGGAATCGAAAGGCACCGCCCGTGTCGTGAAAGCCAAGGTTCCCCTGAGCGAAATGTTCGGTTACGTGACCGTGCTGCGCACCATCTCTTCGGGTCGTGCGACCTCGTCGATGGAGTTCTCGAACTTCGACGACCTGCCCGCCAACCTGGCCAGGGAGATCATCGAAAAATCAAGCGGTAAATTTAAAGAATTGGAATAATATGAGCCAGAAAATAAGAATCAAGCTCAAATCGTACGATCACAACCTGGTGGACAAATCCGCCGAAAAGATCGTCAAGACGGTCAAGGGTACGGGCGCCGTAGTAAGCGGTCCGATCCCCCTGCCCACCAACAAGAAGATTTTCACGGTCAACCGTTCGACTTTCGTCAACAAGAAATCGCGCGAACAGTTCCAGTTGTCGACGTTCAAGCGCATCTTGGACATCTACAGCTCGACCCCCAAGACAATCGACGCACTGATGAAGCTTGAGCTCCCCAGTGGTGTCGAAGTGGAAATCAAAGTGTGACCGGTGCCGGGGGCGGCGGGAGAGAGTTGACGGGAATGTGCGGGCTATCCGGCCAACAACGACCGACGACTTGAACGGAGAACCTTTCCGGCAACACAAAATGCACGAAAATATCAACCATAACAAATAATTAACAAACAAACGCAAACAGGACAATAATGTCAGGAATCATCGGAAAAAAAATCGGAATGACATCCGTTTTCAGTGTTGAGGGCAAAAATACGCCATGCACTGTTATCGAAGCCGGCCCCTGTGTAGTTACGCAACTGAAAACGATCGAGAAGGATGGCTACTCGGCGGTTCAGATTGCCTATGACGAAAAGAAAG
>JAITVB010000190.1 GCA_031286025.1 Rikenellaceae bacterium | reverse complement strand
ACCCGGGTGACCAGGCTGCCGTCATAGTATGTTTTTTCGCAGGCGGCCCGAGCGGCGCCGGGTGTAAATTTGGGTGTCCGGCCGGTGAGCCGGGAACCGATCTTTTCGAGGAAGCCGACGGCATAGAGCGTCCGCACCCCGACCGACCACCGCGGAGCCGGTTTGCCGACCGAACGGGCGGCAGCGGCCATCAACTCTTTGTATGACAGGTTCGCGCCAGAGAGGGTAAATCGCTTTCCCACGGCTTCCGGCGTAAGCGAAAGGGCGATCATCGCCCCGGCCACATCGCGCACATCGACGTAGCCCATCACCCCCGGCGGATAAACAGGCAGTCCCTGAGCCAACGCCGCGAAGAGGGCTGCGCTGCCGCTTCCCCGCCAGTCGCCCGGACCGAGCACGATCGACGGATTGACGATCACTGTCCGCAATCCGGTTTTAATTCCGCGCCATACTTCGTTTTCAGAAAAATATTTGCTCAGTCCATAGGCCGACCAACCGACCAACGTTTCGGGATAACACGTCTCGGTGATCATCCCGCCCGGTTGGGCCGGGCCGAGAGCGGCAATCGAACTGACATGCACCAACAGCCCCACTCCGGCACCGAGACAGGCGTCGACCACCGTTTGGGCGATTTCGACGTTGGGGCCGACGAGATCTTCGTCGCCCCGCTGTTGGAACGATACTTTGGCGGCGCAGTGATACACGACGTCCATCCCGCGGAACGCCGCGAGCAATTCAGGTGTAGCGTTCAACGGGGCTTCGATGGCCTCGACCGCACCGTCCGGAAAAAGGGTGTTGAACTTCGCCCCATCGCGCACCACTACCCGCACTTGGGCTCCGGCGTCGAGCAGTTGCCGGACGAGTTCGCTGCCGATCATGCCCGTAGCTCCCGTCACACAGACGAGGCGGCGGGATAGCCGGCCCGTTATTTCGTTTTGTTCCATATCAATTTCTTACCGAAACCCAGGCGGTTGTCGGTCAATTTCAGAAAATCGGGTTCCAACACCCACAGATCGAGGTCGGCAAAAGCGGCGTAGGGAAACCGTTTCAAATAGCGCATCCGTGCCCTTTTCAACAGTTCGCCTTCGGGGCGGAACATCCGGCCGCAGAGTTGTACGCCCTGTATTTTTCCGACAATGCGCGTTTCGAGCATGACCGACCCGGCGACCCGGGGGTTGGCGACGGCCTCGGCTGCATGGCGGGTGTGGCCTTCAGAGGTGAAAACAAACATCTCCCCGGGTTCTAACCAAGCGTAGAACAGGTTGGCGCAATAAGGCGCGCCGTTACTGGCCGTAGCCAACGTCAACACGTGGTGGGCCTTCAGGAAACGGATCGTTTCCGGGTGGGGCGCCGCAGTATCAGGGGAGGCGGAAAAGCGGGGCGTAAGCATAATTGAAAGCAGGTGCAGTAGTCGTGGCATTGGGCACAACATCGCCCGCCCCCAACGCAATGCGTTCGATCGGATAGGTCGCGTCGAGGCCGCCGACCACCATATCGCGGATCACGGCAAAGCGCTCGCGGTTGCTCTCGGCGACGGGTTCGGCCGGTTCCGAGGGAATTTTCAGGGGGTCGATCGGCTTGCCGTGCTGCCACACACGGAAATCGAGGTGAGGGCCGGTCGACAAGCCGGTCGAACCGACATAGCCGATCAATTCCCCCTGCGACACACGTTGGCCTATGGCCAACCCGGGCGCATAGCCCCGCAGATGGAGGTAGCCTGATTCGAGGCCATTGAACGGGTGGCGGATTTTCACCGTATTTCCTCCTCCTCCTCTCCACCCCTTGGCGGTAATTACCCCGTCGGCAATGGCGTGAACGGGCGTTCCCGAAGGTGCGGCATAGTCAATCCCGTAGTGGGCTCGCACGATGCGCAGCACGGGATGGAGCCGTCCCCCCGAGAACTTTGACGAAATACGCGAGAACTGCAACGGCGCCTTGAGCAGGTTTTTGCGCAGGCTGTTGCCGCTCTCGTCCCAATAGCTGATCTTTTCGTTTTGGTCGAAGGGAATGGCGTAATAGCGTTTACCGCCGCTGTCGAACCACGCACCCCAGATGCGGCCCGTGCCGAGCAGGGTCGAGTCGACCCTGCGTTCGTCATAGATCACCCGGAAGGCGTCGCCTTTCTGCAGACCGAAGAAATCGACTGTCCAGGCATAGATATCGGAAAGGTCCAGGGCTAACGAGATCGGCAGGTTCTGCCCGGCAATGGCATTATAGAGTGAACTTTCGATCGATGCCTCGGCCACCCGCCGCTCGATGCGCACCTCTTTCACGAACGGTGTGACCGAAAGCGTGTCAGCGACCGAGAATACAAAGAATTCGACCGGCGACCGGCGGTAAACCAGATGGCACAACCGGCGCAGGCTGTCCTTCGAGATAAACGCCTCATAAGCATCGTCCGCCCGGATCGAGCGCACGTCGAAAATGCCCTCGCAACGACGGGAGAGCGAATCGACCCGCCCGGCCGAAACACCGTAACGAGACAGGATCAGCGACAGATTGTCGCCCGGGCTGATCGTCCCTTCGACGCGCTCATAGCCCGAGGTATCGATCCCGTATTCCAATTCCGGCACCCCGGCCACCGCCTCCGGATCACCGGCTACGGAGACCTTTTCCGGCCAATAAAGCCACAGGAGGAAAATTCCGGCCACCACATACAAAATCCCGACCAGTTGCTTTTTCCGCATAATTTTTTCGTACGTTTGTTCCATCCCTTTATAATCCGCAAGGGTGGTTTCTTACAAAGGTAGGCGTTTTTAACAATATAGGCCCCTTTTTTACGTTAAAATTTAACTGCCCCCAAAGACAATCCTTATGAGCAATGTCCGCATACTGTGGGTCGACGACGAGATCGAGCTGCTGAAACCCCACCTGCTTTTTCTGCGTGGAAAAGGCTATGACGTCGAAGAGTGCAATAACGGTTACGATGCGGTCGAACTGGTACGCACCCGGCCTTTCGACCTGATCATCCTCGACGAAATGATGCCCGGGATGACGGGGCTCGAAACCCTGCCCAGGATTAAGGAAATACGGCCCATGACCCCCGTGATCATGGTCACCAAAAGCGAGGAGGAGAACATCATGGACCGCGCCGTGGGATCGAATATCGCCGACTACCTGATCAAGCCGGTCAATCCCAATCAGGTGCTGCTTTCGATCAAGAAAAACGTTCACCAACAACAGCTCGTTACCGAACGTACCACGGCCGACTACCGGTCGGAATTCGGCCAGATCAGCACCTTGATCTCCGACGCCCGCACGTTTTCCGACTGGCTCAACGTCTACAAAAAGATCGTCAATTGGGACATGCAGCTCAGCGAATCGGAAGACCGAAGCATCGGCGAAATCCTCACCTACCAGAAAAACGAGGCAAACAATCAGTTCGGCCGCTTTGTCCGCAACCAATATGTCGGTTGGTTCAACAGGAACTCCGGTGAAATGCCCGTGATGTCGCACACGCTGATGCGCGACAAGATTTTTCCGGTGGCCGATCGCGGCAAAAAGACGACGCTGCTGCTGATCGACAATTTCAGGTATGACCAGTGGAAGGCCATTGCCCCCGTGTTGCATCACCTCTATGAGGTCGAAAGCGAAGATTTTTATTGCAGCATCCTGCCCACGGCGACCCAATATGCGCGCAACGCCATTTTTGCCGGGTTGATGCCCGCCGCGATCGACAAACTGATGCCCGACCGTTGGCTCAACGACAGCGAGGAGGGCGGAAAAAACATGTATGAAGAAGATTTCTTGAAACGCCAACTCTCCACATACGGCAAAAACTATAAATATTTTTTCGAAAAGATCGTCCGGGCCGAGTCGGGCAAACGGCTGATCGATAACATACAAAAGGTCTGCAACGCCGATTTTTCGGTGATCGTCTACAACTTTCTCGACATTCTGTCGCACGCGCGTACCGAGACCGAGGTGATCCGCGAACTGTCATCCGACGAGTCGGCGTTCCGGTCGCTCACCCGATCATGGTTCGAACACTCTGATTTGTTGGTCATTCTGAAAATGTTGGCTGAGAAGGGACACACGGTCATCATCACTTCCGACCACGGCACGATTTGCGTCGAGAATCCGGTGCGGGTACAGGGTGACCGCGAAACGTCGCCTAACCTGCGCTACAAGACGGGGCGCAGCCTCAACTATAATGCAAAGGAGGTTTTTACGATCATGAAACCGGAAGAGATCCACCTGCCGAAGTCGAACCTGACGTCTACTTATGTTTTTGCCTGCGAACGCGATTTCCTTGTTTATCCGAATAATTACAATCACTATGTGCGGTATTACAAGAATACGTTTCAACACGGGGGAGTCTCGATGGAGGAGATGATCGTGCCGTTTATTGTGCTTGCGCCCAAGTAGGCGCGTTTCCGCACAGGGAGATTTTCGAAGCAAGGCAAGTCCGGAAAGATCGCGTTTTCCCCTTGGATACGGCATGCGACACATTGATCTGAATCTGCTTTT
>JAITVB010000103.1 GCA_031286025.1 Rikenellaceae bacterium | reverse complement strand
GGCCGTCATCGCATTTTTGGTCTATTTGGTAGCCGGAACGGCTGAGACGAATCGGGGGCCGTTCGACCTGCCCGAAGCGGATTCCGAGTTGACAGCCGGATACCACACCGAATACTCCGGTATGCACTTCGGTTTTTTCTATCTGGCCGAATACCTCAATATGTTTATCGTCGCCGGCATCGCCGCCACGGTCTTCTTCGGCGCGTGGATGCCGCTGCACATTCCCGGATGGGAAAGTTTCAACCACGTGATGGATTACATTCCCTCGTTCGTCTGGTTCTTCGGGAAAACGTTCTTCTGCGTCTTCCTGCAACTGTGGGTGCGTTGGTCGTTCCCGCGCCTGAGGATCGACCAACTGCTGAAACTCGAATGGAAAATCCTGATGCCGGTCTGCATCGCCAACCTGCTTTTGATGACGTTGCTCGTTGTTCTATAAATCGTTGACTATGAAATTGTTCGGATATATGGAGAGTGTGTTCTGCGGGTTGTACAACTTGGGGGTGGGCATGTCGATATCGATGAAAAACTTCCTGCGCCCGAAGGTGACCGAACAATACCCCGAAAACCGGGGCAAGAAAGTCTACCCCGAACGTTTCCGCGCCCTGTTGGTGATGCCGCATAACGATAAAAACCAACACAAATGCACCGGCTGCGGCATCTGTATGATGAACTGCCCCAACGGCACGATCACCGTAATCACCCGCATTGTGACCGACGAAACGGGCAAGACAAAAAAAGTACTCGACCGGCATCGATACAACCTGGGCAGTTGCATCTTCTGCGCGCTGTGTACGATCTCCTGCCCACAGAGTGCCATTGCCTGGAGTAACGAATTCGAACATTCACTCTTCGACCGCCGCAAACTCGAATTGCAACTCAACCGCCCCGGATCGGAACTGGCGCCTGAAAACAAGGAGGAATAACCATTATGGGAACACAAATCGCCTTTTACACGTTGGCCGCGATCATCGTCGTTTCGTCGATTCTGGCCGTGACGGCCAAAAAAATGATGCGGGCGGCGACTTACCTGCTTTTCGTGCTGATCGCCACGGCAGGACTCTATCTGTTGCTTGAGTACGAATTCCTGTTTGCCGTCCAGTTGACGGTCTATGCCGGGGGTATCCTGGTGCTGTTCATCTTCGCCATCCTGCTCACTAGCGCCAACAGTGACAGGGCCGAGCCGGGCGACCGGAAAAAGATCGTTTCGGGCCTTGTCACGGCCTTGGCCGGGGTTGTCATCACGACGTTGGTCACCGTCAAGCACAAATTTCTCTATGCTCCGCCCGTCGTAACCCCCGAAAACGAGATTACGATGGAAAAAATCGGCCACGCCCTGATGGGAACCGGCAGGTTCCAATACGTTTTCGCCTTCGAAATCCTGAGTATCCTGTTGCTGACCTGTGCTATCGGCGGTATCCTGATAGCCCGTAAACGTTAACCCCGCGAAAACCGGCATGCTATGATCCCAATGGAGTATTACCTGACTGTCAGCACACTGATGTTTTTCATCGGGGTATTCGGCTTCATTTCCCGGAAAAACCTGTTGGCAGTGCTTATTTCGATCGAGTTGATTCTGAACTCGGTCGAAATCAACTTCAGTATTTTCAACCGCTACCTCTACCCCGACCACATGGAAGGGATGTTCTTCTCGCTGTTCGGCATCGCGATTTCGGCCGCCGAATCGGCGGTGGCGATCGCCGTCATCATCAACATATACCGCACGACGCAGAATATCGACGTGCGCCAGATCAACAAGATGAAAAACTGACGCTATGGCATTCACGTTGTTCATATTGCTTATCCCGCTGTGCGTGTTCCTGTTGTTGGCGTTGTCCGGTAAACGGTTGTCGGCAGGCGTGACAGGCGTGATCGGTACGTTGGGGATGGCCGTGGTGGCCGGGCTTTCCTGTTTTTCCGCCTACCGCTATTTCTTTGTGATCGGCCAAAGCGGCGGGAACTTTCCTGCCCTGGTGCCGTTTTCGTTCGAGTGGCTGCGCTTTACCGACACGCTGAGCATCGACCTGGGCATCCTGCTCGATCCGATCTCGGTAATGATGCTGACGGTCATTTCGACCGTTTCGCTGACGGTGCATCTCTACAGCGTCGGCTATATGCGCGGTGAACAGGGTTTTCAGCGTTACTGCGCTTTCCTGTCGCTCTTTACGTTTTCGATGTTGGGATTGGTCATGGCGACCAATATTTTCCAGATGTATGTCTTTTGGGAACTGGTGGGGTTGTCGTCCTACCTGCTCATTGGATTTTACTATACGAAACCGGCGGCGGTGGCGGCCTCGAAAAAGGCCTTTATCGTCACCCGGTTTGCCGACCTGGGATTCCTGATCGGCATCCTGTTACTGTCGTATTGTACCGGAACGTTCGATTTCGGAGAATTGACCGCTAATAACGGTTTGTTGGTCATCGGGTCGACCACCGGCATGGCGTTCCTGGGGCTTTCGGCCGCTTCGTGGGCGTTGGCGCTGATCTTTATCGGGGGGGCAGGGAAGTCGGCGATGTTCCCGCTGCACGTCTGGTTGCCCGACGCGATGGAAGGCCCGACGCCCGTGTCGGCGCTGATCCACGCCGCGACGATGGTCGTGGCGGGCGTGTTCCTCGTGGCGCGGATGTTTCCCGTTTACTACTTTGCCGCGCACGATGTGCTGATGCTGATCGGCTATGTCGGGGCATTCACGGCGTTGTTTGCCGCGGTGGTTGCCGTTACGCAGACTGACATCAAACGCGTGTTGGCCTATTCGACCATTTCGCAGATCGCTTATATGATGACCGCTCTCGGCGTGTCGGGTTTCAGCGGCCCCGACGGGTTGGGCTATACCTCCTCGATGTTCCACCTTTTCACCCACGCGTTTTTCAAGGCGCTGCTCTTCCTCGGGGCGGGTGCGGTGATTCGTGCCGTCCACAGCAACGAGATGAGCCGGATGGGCGGCTTGCGAAAACACCTGCCGGTGACCCACGTCGCTTTCCTCGTCGCATGCCTGGCCATCGCGGGCATCCCGCCCCTGTCGGGCTTTTTCAGCAAGGACCAGATCCTCGACGCCGCCTTCCATCATGACAAGGTGCTGTTCGTTGCCTTGTGGTTGGTGGCCGGGCTGACTGCTTTTTACATGTTCCGCCTCTACTACAATATCTTCTGGGGCAAGGAACGTACGTACGAACACAAACCGCGCGAAGCTTCGTGGACGATGCTCGTTCCGCTCGGCATACTGGTCGTACTGACCGCCGTAACCGGCTTTTTCCCGTTTTCGAAGTTTATTAGCAGCGACGACATGGGTTATGCGGCCGGCATCAACCGGGGCGTCGCCGCCTCGGGCGTTGCGGTGGCGCTGATCGGCATCCTCGCCGCCCGGATGCTTTACAGGAAAGAGAACGACCGCCCTGCACAGTTGGCCGCCCGGATGGGAGGGTTCTATCGTGCGGCTGTTGAAAAGTTTTACATCGACGAGGTGTGGATGTTCGTAACGAAGAAAGTGATCATCAACTGTGTGGCACGCCCCCTCGCTTGGTTTGACAGACATGTGATCGACGGTGTACTGGTCGACGGCACGGGCCGCCTGACCGAAAAAATAGCCGGGTCGATCAAAGGCATGCAGTCGGGCCAGGTGCAATACTACGCCTTGGTATTTATTGCCGGCGCGTTGGCTGTTGCGGTGTGGGCGATCTATATTTGATCGAAAAAAAGTAAGCCTATGAGTATATTGTCCTTGTTTGTACTGATCCCGGCGGCGATGCTGCTGTGCCTGTTCCTCTGCAAGGGAACCAAAGCGATACGGGCGGTGATGGTTGCCGGTGCATCGGCCCTGTTGGCCCTGTCGTTGGTGTTGGTGGGCCTGTTCGTGAAGGAGCGTGCCGTGTCCGACACCGCGATGCTCTTCACGCAGGATATCGTGTGGTACGCACCGCTCAACATCCACTATGCGGTGGGGGTTGACGGCATTTCGGTGCTGATGCTCGTGTTGTCGGCCGCGGTGACGTTCGGCGCGGTCTTCTCGTCGTGGTCGATGAGCCGCCACTACTTCATGTGGTTCTGCCTGCTGATCACCGGGGCGTTCGGGTTCTTTATCTCGACCGATTTGTTCACGATGTTCATGTTCTACGAAACGGCGCTCATCCCGATGTATCTGTTGGTCGGAGTGTGGGGCACCGGACGCAAGGAGTATTCGGCGATGAAGCTCGCCCTGATGCTGATGGGCGCTTCGGCACTGCTGCTGATCGGCATTCTGGGCATCTACTTCACCTCGGGCCACACGACGATGAACATTGTCGAACTGGCCGAGCAGCAAATCCCGCTCGCCCACCAACGATGGATCTTCCCGATGATGTTCATTGGCTTCGGGACGCTTTGCGCACTTTTTCCATTCCATACCTGGTCGCCCGACGGGTATGCCTCAGCGCCGGCCGCCGTGTCGATGCTCCATGCCGGGGTTCTCAAGAAACTGGGGGCTTACGGCTGTTTCCGCGTGGCGGTCAGTCTGATGCCCCAAGGGGCGCACGAACAGGCTTGGATATTTTTGATCCTTTCGGGGGCGGGGGTGGTTTACGGGGCGCTTTGTGCCGTGCGCCAGACCGACCTGAAATATATCAATGCCTACTCGTCGGTGAGCCATTGCGGCCTGATCCTGTTTGCCATCATGATGCTCAACGGGACGGCGATGCGTGGCGCGGTGTTGCAAATGCTTTCGCACGGGCTGACGGCGGCCTTGTTCTTTGCCGTGATCGGGATGATCTACGGCCGCACCCACACCCGCGACCTGCGTGAAATGGGCGGGCTGATGCGGGTGATGCCTTTCCTGTCGGTGTCCTATATCATCGCCGGGTTGGCTTCGTTGGGGCTGCCGGGGCTGAGCGGGTTCGCGGCGGAGATGACGATCTTCGTCGGGTCGTTCCAACACCCCGAAATTTTACATCGCGTGCTGTCGGTCGTCGCCACAGGGTCGATCGTGATTACGGCGGTCTATGTCCTGCGCGCCGTGGGGAAAGTCTTCTACGGTCCGGTGCAGAACGAACAACACCTGCAACTGACCGACGCCGCATGGTATGACAAGATCGCGATCGTTGTCCTGATGGCAGGTATCGGGCTGATCGGTCTGGTGCCGTCGTCGCTATACAATCTGATTGAAAACGGGCTTGGGCCGATCCTCCGGCAACCGGGCGCTTCGTAAAAAGAGATGGATTTCAGCAATTTTCTGAAACTGAACCAGGAGGCCGGATTGGTGGCGGTGCTGCTCGTCCTGCTGATCTGCGACATGTTCGGCGGTGAAGGGCCCAAGCGGTGGTTGCGCCCGACGGCGTGTACGCTTTTTGCCGTCCTGACGGCGATCGGCTTTTTCCTGCCTGCCACGGGCGAGGCCTTTGGCGGGATGTACGTGTCGACCCCGATGACCGTACTGATGAAAAGCCTGCTGAACCTGGGCACGCTGTTCGTCTTCCTGCAATCGGGCCAGTGGCTGCGCTCCGACGCGGCGCTTCGCCTGCGCGAGGGCGAGTTTTACGTTATTACGCTCGCCACGTTGCTCGGATGCTGCGTGATGATCTCGGCCGCCAATTTCATGATGCTTTACATCGCCGTCGAACTGGCGTCACTGCCGGTGGCGTGTTTGGCCGCTTTCAATAAATACAAGGAGGAGTCGGCCGAGGCGGGCGCTAAATATATCCTGATCTCGGCCCTTTCGTCGGGGATTATGATGTTCGGCCTTTCGTACCTCTACGGGGCGATGGGCACACTCTATTTCGACGGCATGGCGTCGATGACCGCCAATGCGGTGACGGTCATCGGCTTCGTTTTCTTCTTTGCCGGACTGGGTTTCAAACTGTCGCTCGTGCCCTTCCACCTGTGGGTGGCCGACGTTTACCAAGGTGCGCCGACGGGTGCGACCGCCTACCTGTCGGTCGTGTCGAAAGCCGCTGCCGGTTTTGTACTGATGTTTACGCTTTACCACGTCTTCGGCGGGATGGAGGCCGTGTGGCACACCCTGCTCCGGTGGATCGCGGCGGCGACCATCGTGGTCGGCAACCTGTTTGCCATCCGCCAACAGAACATCAAGCGTTTCTTCGCTTTTTCATCGATCTCGCAGGCGGGCTACCTGCTGCTCGGCATCATGTGCGGCACGGCCCAGGGCATGGCCTCCACGGTGTTCTATGTGTTGGTCTACCTCTTCTCGAACCTGGCCGCCTTCGGTGTGGTCGCCGCGGTCGAGAACCAGTCGGGACGCACCGATATCGCCGGCTATAACGGCTTCTTCAAGACCAATCCCGGTCTGGCAGCCATCATGATGTTGGCCGTCTTTTCGTTGGCGGGCATTCCACCGTTGGCCGGTTTCTTCAGCAAGTTTTTCATTTTCTCGGCCGCTGCCGCCAAGGGCGAATATGTGTTGCTGTTCGTCGCATTGGCCAACACGGTGGTGTCGCTCTATTATTACCTGCTGATTGTCAAGGCGATGTTTGTCAACCCGGCGGAAGAACAGCCCATCGGGCGTATCCGGCCCGACGGCTATAACCGCCTGAGCCTGATTGTTTGCACGGTAGCTATCGTACTGATCGGGATTTTCAGTTATTTCTACGAATATATCGACAGTATCAGCACCGGGATGAAACAGTTGAATTAGTTCTTGCCGAATCACGAAGACACCTTGGACCGTGCCGCGATTCAGGGTGTTCTGTTTTGTGCCTCGCATTCTCGGCAAACCGTCTGCAACTCATCGAAGAACGGTCGGAAAACAGCCCAAAGCTCCCCCTCGTGGGCCAAGAGCCATGCGACGGCCTCATCGGCCGAAATTCGCATCCGCCCGTAGCGGGCCATGATCCCGACCGATTCCCGAATACCCTCGGCCGAAGCGTATTTCCCCAACCGGTTGGTCGAGATGAAATGCCACATAAACCGCCGGATGCGGTCGGGCAGGTAGCGGCGGTTGCGGATCATCGCCCAGTAAAACCGCCGCGTATAGCGCTTGAGCGGTACCCGTGAAAATTCCCCGAAATGCGAAGCCAGCAGGTAATCGAAGTAAATGTCGAGCAACGCCCCGGCATAGCGTCCGAACCGGGGCCTCAACATTCGCACGGCTGTCCTGACCGCCGCATGGTTGTCGGTGTAGTCGTCGATCGCCCGATGCAGCAGGATACCCCGGGCGATCGGCGGCGGATAATTTTTGTAAGCGCTTCCCTTGACCGCGTCGCCGATGAAGTTCCCTACCTGCACACGGCCGTCGGCACCCGAGAGGAATATGTGGGCCAGGTAATTCAATCCGCTCAGGCGATCGGTTCGCGGTCGAGGTCGCTATAGGGATAGAGGCCGGCTGCCTTCAGTTTTTCGATCAGCACGTTGCTGCCGTTTTGCCGGGCGTATTCCATTTCGCTGCGGTAGATGCGCAGACAGAGCAACAGGTGGTGCCTGCGATCGCCGACGTTGAATTCGGTTTCGCCGGATTTGTAGTGGTCGAATACCAGACAGTCGTACTCGCCTT
>JAITVB010000159.1 GCA_031286025.1 Rikenellaceae bacterium | reverse complement strand
CGACGGTTGGGAACCCGGACAATGGGTTGACGCCGGCTCGCTCTACGACCCGGTCAGTGGCCGCCGGATGACCATTCGTACCACGCAACCCGGGATCCAATGCTACACCGGCAACTACCTCGACGGCGCGGGCACGAGCAAACAAGGCGGCGAACACACATTCCGCAGCGGTATCGCCCTTGAATGCCAACATTTTCCCGATTCGCCGAATCGCCCTGAATTCCCGATGACAATACTCGATGCTGAAGATAATTACGAGCAGCACATCATCTATCACTTTACCGTCGATAAATCATGAAAACGATTTTCGGACACCGCTCAATCCGCAAATACAAGAGCGACCCTGTTTCGGAAGCCACACTCGAAAAAATCCTGTTGGCCGGCACCCGCGCGTCGAACACGGGCAACATGCAGGTTTACAGCATAGTGGTTACGACTGACGCTGCGTTGCGCGAAAAACTTTCGCCCTGTCATTTCGGACAACCAATGGTGATGCAGGCGCCGGTGGTGATCACGTTTTGCGCCGATGTGCGTCGCTTTTCGCAATGGTGCCGTCTGCGAGGCGCCGAGCCGGAGTATGATAATTTTCAATGGTTTGTCTGTGGTGCGATCGACGCCGTATTGGCGTCACAAAACGTCGCCCTCGAAGCTGAAGCCAACGGTTTGGGCATCTGCTTTTTGGGGACGACCACCTATACCGCCGACCGAATTATCGATGTACTTCAACTGCCGACAGGAGTGGTTCCTGTAACTACCTTAGTATTAGGATATCCGGATGAAAACCCGTCCCTTGCCGATCGCCTGCCGCTCGCGGGAATTGTCCACCGTGAAATTTATCGAGATTATACCGATGCCAACATCGAGCGCATCTGGGAAGCTCGGGAGGCTTCGGACGAAACGAAGAATCTGCTCGAAGTCAATCAGTTGCCCAATCTGGCTCAAATCTTCACACTGCGCCGCTACAAGGGCGGGGACAATATCGCTTTTTCGCGTGTCTACCTCAACGTATTGAAAAGACAAGGGTTTATGAATCAATGAGATGATAACGCCGCGAAGAAAAAAAAAGCATGGAAATTAACGGATCGAAGAAAGATTATTGCGAGCCGATGCATACGGCCGAGCACCTGCTGAGCGGCACGATCGCTCGGATTTATGGCTGCGGCCGCCCTTTCTCGACTCACATTGAGAAGAGAAAATCGAAAGTCGATTTTCACCTCGACCACCAACCCTCGCGCGAGGAACTCGACCGGATCGAATTCGAAGTCAACGCGTTGCTCCAAGAAGGGTTGGACGTGACCGAAGAATTTTTGCCCCGCGACGAAGCCGTGACCCGCTATAATTTGGAACGTCTGCCGGAAGAAGCCGGAGCCACGGTGCGCATCGTTCGGACAGGCGACGCCGACGCCTGTCCCTGCGTCGGCGCCCATGTGGCCAACACGGCCGAGATTCCCCCGATCCGCATCGTTTCGGCCGACTGCAACGACGGTGTGCTGCGTGTGCGCTTTAAATTTCAATAATCCCACAAAAAATCCCGCCTGATCGGCGACATCGAAGTCAAGGAATCAACCGCTCCGATCCGAAAAAGTTATTTTTCCCTCGTTTTGCGGGATTTTCAACGTCGCACGGTGAAACCTCGCGGAAAATCATTATTTTTGCCCCAAGAGCAAGCGCTCATAAACGAACAAACATAACTTACAAAAAAATGCCGCACATTTCCGTCAAGGGGATTCAGATCCCCGCCTCGCCCATCCGCAAACTGGTGCCTTATGCCGAGGCGGCCAAACAACGCGGGGTGAAAGTCTATCACCTCAATATCGGCCAACCCGACATTCGGACCCCCGAGGTGGCCCTCGATGCGGTGAAGCGAGCGGACGTGAAGGTGATCGAATACTCCCACTCGGCGGGTATCGAGAGCTACCGGCGGAAACTTTCAGGCTACTATCACAGCGTGGGGATCGAAGTCGATTATAGCCAAATTCTGGTGACCGTAGGCGGCTCCGAAGCGCTGAGCACGGCGATGACCGTGTGCATGGACGCCGGCGACGAAGTGTTGGTGCCCGAACCGTTCTATGCCAATTACAACGGATTTGCCGTAGAATCGGGAGTGATCATTCGCCCGATCACCTCGACGATCGACAATAATTTCGCCCTGCCGCCGATTGAGGATTTTGAGAGGCACATCACACCGCGCACAAAGGCGATCCTGATCTGCAATCCGAATAATCCGACGGGATACCTGTATAGCAAGGAAGAACTGGAGCAATTGAGTAAGATCGTCAAAAAATACGATCTGTTCCTCTTTTCGGACGAAGTATATCGCGAATTATGCTACGACGGCGAAGTACACCACTCGATCATGAACCTCGAAGGGTTGGAGGAGCATGCGGTGATGATCGACTCGTCGTCGAAACGTTACTCGATGTGCGGCATCCGTGTCGGCGCATTGGTGACGCGCAACAAAAAGGTGGTCGAGGCCGCCCTCAAGGTGGGCCAGGCGCGGCTGTGTCCGCCCTATTTCGCCCAGGTGGCGGCCGAAGCGGCCATCGACGCACCGAAAAGCTATTTTGAGGAAGTGCACCGCGAATATGCCAAACGACGCGACTTTATGGTCGAGGCGCTGAACAAAATCCCCGGCGTCTATTGCCCGATACCCAAAGGAGCGTTCTATGTGTTGGTGCGGCTGCCGATCGACGATTGCGACCGGTTTGCCCAATGGATGCTCGAAGAGTTTGAGTACGGGAAGCAAACAGTGATGGTGGCTCCGGCTACAGGATTCTATGCAACGAAATGCCTCGGATTGAATGAAGTACGCGTAGCTTATGTGCTTAACGTCGATGACTTGCGCAACGCCATCGAATGCCTGGCCGAAGCGTTAAAAGTTTATCCCGGCCGGACGCTCCGGTAAAATAAAAAACAAACCATCGCAAACGAAGGGAAAAGAAATGCTTTTCCCTTCGTTTTTTGTGTCGACGCCACGTCTTTTCAACAAAAAAATCCCTACCTTTAATGCCAAACCTTTCCTACTAAACCTGAATATATTATGAAGAACCTGTTTCGAAACCTGTTGGTCTGTATGCTGCTAGCCGGCGGCGCGTTGTCGGGCCGGGGCCATTCGGTCACGACGCCCGACTCCCCGATCCACGTTACGCCCGAGGGAAAACTGGTCTATAAGGCCTATGACAATGGCGACCGGGTGCCCGATTTTTCGTATTGCGGCTACCGGGCGTCGGAAGCACCGATCCCGTTCGTGGCGGCCAAAGTGGTGGTGCCTGTCGCGTCGGGCGATATGACCGGACGCATCCAGGCGGCGATCGACCAGGTGTCGTCCTTGCCGGTCGATGCCAATGGATTCCGCGGGGCGGTGCTGTTGGAAAAAGGCACTTACAGGATCGAAGGTTCGTTGGTTATCGGGGCTTCGGGCGTGGTGCTGCGTGGCGCCGGTCCGGGCGAAGGCGGAACGACGTTGGTCGGGGCCGGTGTGACCCGCGAAACGCTCATCCGCGTGGCCGGTTACAACAATCGCAGGGTGGGCGAAGCGGTGAAGACCGCCGCCGAATAC
>JAITVB010000027.1 GCA_031286025.1 Rikenellaceae bacterium | reverse complement strand
TAACCGGCGGTGTGGCTTCCTCGTTGGGCAAGGGGATCATTGCGGCCTCGTTGGCCAAACTGCTGCAATCGCGGGGCTACACGGTGACCAACCAGAAGCTCGATCCGTATATCAACATCGACCCGGGGACGCTCAACCCGTATGAACACGGCGAATGTTACGTGACCGATGACGGTTGGGAAGCCGACCTCGACCTTGGCCACTACGAACGCTTTACGAACAGCCCCACGTCGAAAGCCAACAACGTCACCACGGGCCGCATTTACCAGAATGTGATCAACCGCGAACGCCGCGGCGAATTTTTAGGGAAGACGGTGCAGGTGATCCCCCACATTACCGACGAGATCAAGCGCCGCATCAAATTAGTGAGCAGCAAGGCCCATTACGACGTGGTGATCACCGAGATCGGCGGCACGGTGGGCGATATCGAAGGCCTTCCGTATATCGAGGCCGTGCGCCAGTTGCGTTACGATTTGGGCGTGGGCAACACGCTGAGCGTACACCTGACGTTGGTGCCCTATATGTCGGCTTCGGGCGAACTGAAGACCAAGCCGACGCAGCACTCCGTGAAAATGTTGCTCGAAAACGGGATGCAGCCCGATATCCTCGTACTGCGCAGCGAACAGCCGTTGAGCGAAGAAATCCGCAAGAAAGTGGCCCTGTTCTGCAACGTCGATCCCGACGCGGTCGTCGAGTCGATCGATGTGCCGACGATCTACGAGGTACCGTTGCGGATGCTCGACCAGAAACTCGACCTGGTGGCCCTGCGCAAGTTGAACCTGCCGGCCGACCAGAAACCCGACCTCGACAAGTGGAAGAAATTTGTCGACAACATCAAACATCCTAAATCGGAGGTTGACGTGGCTCTGGTCGGGAAATACACCGAATTACCCGATGCCTACAAGTCGATCGTCGAATCGTTTATCCATGCCGGAGCGACGAACCATACGAAAGTCTGTCTGGAATATGTCAATGCAGAGCGACTCAATGCCGGGAACATCGAAGAGGTGCTAGGCGGCAAATGCGGAATCCTCGTGGCTCCCGGTTTCGGCAATCGCGGCATCGACGGCAAGATCCTGGCGGCCGAGTTTGCGCGTACCCGGAAAATCCCGTTCCTTGGGATCTGCCTCGGGATGCAGTGCTGCGTGGTCGAATTCGCCCGCAACGTGCTCGGCTACAAGGACGCCGATTCGACCGAAATGGGCGGCAACACGGTCCATCCGGTGATCGACCTGATGGAAGAGCAGAAAAACGTTACAGAAAAGGGCGGCACGATGCGTTTGGGGGCGTATCCCTGCACGCTGACCGATAAGCATTCGAGATCGTTCGAAGCCTATGGCGCGACCGAAATCAACGAACGCCACCGCCACCGCTACGAATTCAACGACCGTTATATCGACGAATTCACGAAAGCGGGAATGAAACCCGTGGGGATCAACCCCGACACCAACCTGGTCGAGATCGTCGAGATCGAAAGCCATCCGTGGTACGTGGGCGTACAGTTCCACCCCGAATACAAGAGCACCGTGGCTAACCCGCACCCGCTCTTCGTTTCGTTTGTCAAGGCCGCGATGGCCCATTGCGAAAAAAAGAAGTAAAGGGAAACAATGGATAAAAAATCAATCATCGGGTTGGTCGTTATCGCGATCATCCTTTTCGGATTCTCGTGGTATAACTCGAATCAGCAAAACAAACTCAACGAAGATAAACGTATACAGGATTCGATCGAGCGCGTGCGCCTCGAACGGGTGACCGACTCATTGGCCAAGCTATCCGCTCCCGAACATCCGGCACAAGAACAGGACAGCGCCGCCCGCGCCGCCTACCAGCAACAGTTGTCCTCCTCGTTGGGCGGCCTTTACGGATCGTTGCAGGGGACGGAACAATTCTTTACGGTCGAAAACGACGTGATGGCGGTCAAATTCTCGAACAAGGGCGGGCGCGTGGCGACCGTGATGATCAAGGATTACAAATGCTACGACGGCGAGCCGCTTTACATGTTCGACCAAGCGTCGTCGAAATTCGATCTGTCGTTCTTTACCGGCAGTCAGGTCAATACTTCGGATTTCTATTTCACCCCCGTTTCCCCCGGCAGCCTGACGGTGACCGGCGCCGAAGGGGCGAAAGCGTTTGCGATGCGCCTCTACGCCGACTCGGCCGCCTATATCGAATACCTCTACACGATCCGCCCGGACGATTACATGATCGACTTCGACGTGCGCTTAGTAGGTATGGAGCGGCTGATCGCGCAAAACCAGTCCGATTTCCTGATCCGTTGGGAAAACAGCGGTTTCCAGAATGAAAAGGGATACGACAACGAAAACAACAACACCTCGATCACCTATATGTATCCCAACGAATACGAGTCGTTGGAAGAAATGGGATTGCGCTCGACCGGCACCAAAGAGGAGTCGGTCAAGTCGCGCATGAAGTGGATCGGTTTTAAACAACAGTTCTTTTCGTCGATCATCGTCGCCGAGGATGCTTTCGAAAACGGATCGATCCGCTCCGAGACCTATCCGGCCGGATCGGGTTATATCAAAAAATTCCATGCCCAACTGTCGGTGCCTTACACGCCGCAGACTAAGGAATATGCTTTCCATTTCTATTTCGGGCCGAACAAGTTCAACGTACTGAAGCAGTACGAGTTGGGGTTCCAACGCATCATTCCGCTTGGTGGATGGATGATCGGGTGGATCAACCGCCTGATCGTCATTCCCGTGTTTGATTTCCTGAGCCAGTCGATCGCCAACTTCGGGCTCATCATTCTGATCCTGACAATCCTGTTGAAGATCATCATCACCCCGCTGACCTACAAGTCCTACCTGTCGACGGCCAAGATGCGTCTGCTGAAACCGGAAATCGAGGAAATCAACAAAAAATTCCCGAAAGCCGACCAGGCCGCCAAGAAGCAACAGGCCACGATGGAACTGTACAGCAAGGCGGGGGTAAGTCCGTTAGGCGGCTGTATCCCGATGTTGATCCAATTCCCGATCCTGATCGCGATGTTCCGGTTCTTCCCGGCATCGATCGAGCTCCGGGGCGAGTCGTTCCTGTGGGCCGACGACCTGTCGTCGTATGACAGCATCCTGAACTTGCCGTTCAATATTCCGCTCTACGGCGACCACGTGAGTTTGTTCACGTTGTTGATGGCCGTGGCGATGGTGGTCAGCTCGCGCATCTCGTATAACCAGACCTCCGGGACGACGCCCCAGATGGCCGGGATGAAGTTTGTGATGCTCTATATGATGCCGTTGATGATGGTCGTGTGGTTCAACAACTACTCAAGCGGGTTGAGTTACTACTACACGCTTTCGACGCTGATTACCATCGGGCAGATGTATGGTTTCCGCTACTTGGTCAACGAGGAGAAACTTCATCAAAAGATGAAGGAAAACGCCAAAAAGCCGAAAAAGAAATCGAAATTTATGCAGCGCTACGAAGAAGCAATGCGTCAGCAACAGGCTCAGGCTGAGCGTCAGAAGAACCAGAGGAAATAAAGTTTCCGATAAAAACCCCCACCCCGACCTTGCTCTTTTGCCCGGTTGGCCTTGAACAATGAGGTTTCATCGTCTTTTTAAGATGGTGCATCCTGTCTGATGCGGAAAACACGGTAAAATGACCCTTTGAAAACGGGCCGTTGCAACTTCCCGGATAACCGGCCAAACAAGCCGACAGGTTACATCCGGTTACGTCGCAGGGCTTAAAGGGGCTTGACGAAAACTTCCCAAGTTTTACCGCGCAACCTATGTTTCGTGTAAGCACTTGCTGTTCAGCCAACTTTCTTCGCATCATTCGAAATTTCTTTTTATGTTGTATCTTTGTCGAATATCCGTTACCCCAAATACTTGAAAAGCATGAAAAACCGTTACATTATTCGGGTGGCAAAGTACTTTTTGTATTTCTGCTTCTTTTTTGCGTTGATTTTCGGCGCGATGATTGCCCTGCACTATACTTCCTGGGAAGCGTTCCGGCATGTGTTCGGGAACACGGAGGGGCTTATCCTGTTGATGTTCGTTGTGGTTTCTACGTTGATCTCCCCCCTTATGGGGTTTGTCACCCGCGAGGTGCGGGCCAACGTGGCGGAGGATCGTGACACGGTGCTGCGCGTGTTCGAAATGTGCGGCTACAAGTTGGTCGGCGAAAGCCATGGTGAAATGTTTTTCCGCGCTGCCGGCAAGTTTCTCCGTCTACGACTGCTCTATGAGGATATGATCTCCGTTACATTCGACGATAAGTACCTCACAATGAATGGCCCGCGCAAGGAAGTGGTGAAAATTGAATTCCGTCTGAAAACCTTCCTGAACAACAAATAAGTTTTTACGAAAAATAACCGGGGAGAATTTTCCGGCGCAAGATGAAAAAATCGGTAAAACGTTACCTGGCGGGGGCGGTCGGAATGATTGCGGCGGCCGTGTTGGCGATTTCGGCCGGACGCGGCGACTTCAGGGTGGCCCGCGACTTGGAGGTGCTTTTCAACCTCTTCCGTGAGGTCAATACCTATTACGTCGACTCGGTTGACACCGACCGTCTGCTCAAGAACGCCGCACTGGGGATGCTCGACGACCTCGACCCCTACACCGAATTCCTGCCCGAGAGCGAAATGGAAAATTTCGAAATCCAGGCCACGGGCAAATACGGCGGTATAGGCTCGCTGATCCGCAAGAACGGCGACTGGGTCGAAATTGCCGAACCGTATAAAGGCTTTGCGGCGGATAAGGCGGGGTTAAAGATCGGCGACCGCATCCTTGCCATCGATGGCAAGGATGCCAAAGACATGACCACCGAGCAGGTGAGCGCCCTGATGAAAGGCGACCCGGGCACAACCCTCCGCCTGAAGATCCGGCGCTTTGCCGACGCTCAGGAAGCCGACCTGTCGATCAAACGCGAACGCATCGCCATTTCGGGGGTGACTTATGCCGGCTTGGTGCATCCGGGGGTGGGGTACATCGCTCTCGGCGATTTTTCGGAAGATTGCAGCACCGACGTCAAACGAGCCATTATGGATTTGAAGGGCGGCGGCGCCACGTCGCTCGTTTTCGACCTGCGCAACAATGGCGGCGGTATCCTTCAGGAAGCGGTCAAGATCGTCGGGATGTTCGTCCCGCGAGGGACCGAGGTGGTGGCCATGCGGGGCCGGGTACCGGGTTCGTCGAGTAAGTACTCGACTTCGACCGATCCGATCTTTGAGGGCAAGTTGGTTGTGCTCGTTAACCGTTCGTCGGCCTCGGCGGCCGAGATCGTGGCGGGCGCCCTGCAAGATGTCGACCGCGCGGTGCTCGTCGGCCAACGCAGTTTCGGTAAAGGGCTTGTGCAGTCGACCTATCCGCTCGGCTATAACTCCTACGCCAAGATCACCATTGCAAAATATTATATTCCGAGCGGCCGTTGCATCCAGGCGGTCGATTACTCGCAACGCGACGAGAACGGCAGCGCGGTCGAAGTGCCTGATTCGCTCATCCGCGAATTCCACACCCGTGCCGGCCGCAAAGTCTATGACGGCGGCGGGGTGATGCCGGACGTGAAGATCGAACCCGAGTATATGAGCGTCTTTGCCTATAACCTTTACGTGCGCGGCTACATCGAGAATTTCGGCGGCGAGTATGCCAAAAAACACGACTTCGCTTCGGTCGATCCCGATACGTTCCGTCTGTCGGACGAAGCATATGCCGATTTCGGTGCTT
>JAITVB010000014.1 GCA_031286025.1 Rikenellaceae bacterium | reverse complement strand
ACTCGAACAAAATCATGCCTTTTAGCCAATTTGCCCGAAAAAATAAAATCCCCGTGCAACGTTTTTCCATCTCCTTGCATCTATAAAAATGTACACGTGGCTCTATTCGCGTTAACCCGCGGAGAACACGTGGCCGGAAAACGGGGAAACGCAAGGCGGGGCGAAGGGGCGAAAAGGCGGCGAAACAGGGAACAGTGCCGCGGGTAATCGTGTTTTTTTAACGAAAATCAGACGAAACAGCAGATATTTCGGGGCGTTCGAACGATTTTCACTAAAAATTTTTCACAAATAGCAAAAATGTAATTCGCTCATTTGTAGCGGCTTGTGGATTATTGGAAAAGGGCGCCTTTCCGGCAGGATAAAAAATGCAACGCAATGTTTGGATTGTACGCGATTTTACTATACATTTGCTCAGTGATAGTGTGCGTATTGGGAAATATGACACGGACGATCGGAAGCGGACGGGCGGAACCTTGAGGCAACGGGATAACGTTGGCGGAACAGAAGCGGGGAGGAGGAGGTCGGCTCTCGAAGCGTCGGACACTAAACGAGAAGAGAGGAATCAACGCAACAAAATACTTTTTCTTATTTTTTTTAAAACACTTTAAAATTATGGAACGAAAAAAACAATTTTTCAGCATCCTGAGAACGGGCATGTTCGGCCTCGCCGCTTGCTCGCTGCTGTTTGCGGGATGTAGCAACCTGAAGGATGACGTTGACGAGCTGAAGGCTCAGATGAACGACGTCAAGTCGCAGTTGGCGACCCTCGATACATGGGCCAAGTCAGGAAGCCTCTACGTCAGCCACACGGGCGACGGTACCAGTTCGGACATCGTGGTCACCCTGACCAACGGCAAGTCCGTGACGATTCCGAAGAACGCCGATGCGAACCGCACCACGCTGACCGAGGACGAAGACTATTTCATCGTCAGCGTGACCGATCCCGCGACCGGTTCGAAAAACGAGGTCAAGATCCCGAAGGTGAACACTAGCGCCGTCCCGACCAGCATCACGATCATAAAGAGCGAGGTGGGCAACGGTCCGATGATCGAAGGTGTGGCCGATTACAGCACGATCATCCGCGTTAACCCGTCGAACATCGACCCGGCCAAACTGAAAGCCGGTCTGGTTATCGACGACGTCAGCTCGTACGCTTCGGACGCCACGTCGACCAAGATCACGGTTGAGGACATCACTTCGATCGACGTGGGCACCTACCGCGTGGGCCTGAAGGTTGTCGACAAGGCTGCAAAGCTCTACCCCAACAAACTCTATGTCGCTTTCTACCAAGATCCCGCCAATGACAACATCGGCATCACCTCGGCCACCCCGATCAACGACGTAACGGCGTTCATCACCGTTATAGAGTTCAAGAAGATCGAAGCCACGAATATCACGCTGTTGGATAACTCTATCCCCCTTAGCAAAAACCCCGTAATGGTGGCTGAGAATTTCGGTTTCTCGCAGGTTAAGGACACCGCGAACTTCTTTATGATCACTTACCCGAAGGCGGCCATCAAGAGCGTGGAGTATTACCTGGTGCCGGCCACCAAGACCGCGCCTGCGGATGCCGTCGATTGGGCTTCCGTAACCCAGGTGCTTCCCGAAACGACTCAGCCCTTGGGAACCAATAACAACGTTTCTTATTATCCGTTCGAGATCACGGCCAACGATGCGAAGTTCACTCCCGCATTGGGCGAAACGGCAGTGGGCATGAAGCGGGAAGCCAACGTGCTGATCGTTGTGACCGACATCCAGGACAACAAAGCATCGAAAGTGCTCTCTGCCGCAGCTCTTACGGGCCATATCCAATTCAACTCCGGGAATGCTTTCTCGACTTGGACGGATCTTTCTGCTGCCGCCGTTCCCCCCGCCGGTGTTTATCCGGTGACTTACATGAAGAGTTTTGCGACGGCTACCTCTTACAACGTGGCCGTTCAGCCGGCTCAGGCTGTTCCCGTAGGCCCCGGCGGGTACGGTATCTCCAAGACGGCCGACGTTTCCGCCAATAACCCTGCGATCTGGTCGAACCTTCCCGCAGGTTGGACTGCCGTCAATCTTGCGAGTGATTTCTCGATGGCCGTCGGTGTGCTTAACGGCGACAAACTGATGACGGACACTGTAAGGAACGGGGTTACTCCCACCGCAGCCGGTAGCACGACCTTGAATTATGTCATCACGACCAACGCCACCCCGGGCAACTATACCGTTACGTTCCGCGCAAGCGACGATCGTCCGGATGCTACCGTAGCAGGATGGAAAGCCGGTCATTATGACATTCCGCTGCCGATCGTTGTCACCGGTTACACTTTCAAGGCCAGCTACTTTGCCAACAACGTGAAGGAAAACATCACCACCAACAACGGCGTTCACACTTCGTTCTTAGATGCTCCTGCTCCTCTTGTGGCAGGTCTCTCGGTGACTCCTCTCGCACCCTACGCAGACACCAGCAACCCGCTCTTTAAGAATGTGGCTTTGGTAAGCGGTACGTTCGCTCCGGCTGATGTAAATGACGCTAATGGAACTATCACTCCCGTGGCTTATGCCATAAGCAACGCCACGTTGGTGTTTGAACCGACTTATATTTATAAGGCGTCTCCGACTGCGGGTGTTGCTACTGAAGTGAAAGCCGACGTCCAAGTTGAACCGATTTTGAAGGTAGCTACCCAGGTTACGGCCGGTGGCCCTTATAATGCCTTTGTTACAGCAGGGGTTAACAACACCGTAGGTACCCACCCGTCTCCGTTGTTCCCGGTGACTATCTACGACGTTAACGGTACCGACAAGGTTATGGATCCGGACACGAAGTTCCCGCTCATCGTGAAGACCCTCAAGTATGACGCCGCCAGGACTGTGACTACTGCGGTTGTTAAGAAGTGGGCGAATCCTCTGAGTATTGCCGCCTCTACTTATGTGGCTCTCTACGATGTGAAGGGACAAGCGCTAACCAGTTTCACCACTGCGCCTACCTACACGCTAACCAGTGATCCGCTTACCGGTAATCTCGGACAATTTATTGCTGTGAATTCGACTTCGGGTGAAATCACTCAGGTCGGTGCCGTTGGCCCGACCACCGACATGACCGGTACGATCACCATCTCGGGTGGCAAAGACATTTTCGGCAACGCAATACCTACTATTACCGTTCCGATCACCATCCAAAAACCGTAATTCCGGTTAACGAACACTTGACAAGAGGCTGTGCAAATGCACGGCCTCTTTCTTTTTGCCCCTTTCGCAAGGGCCGCCAGAGATGGGGAACAACCGCTACCACCGAACGACCTCGGTGGCGGATGGACTTACAAACTAAACTCACAAACTGGCAGGGAGGCAACATGAAAGCGAGGACAGCCCCAAGCTACCCGGCCGCTGACGGCAGAGGACAAAAAAAGCGGCGGAGCAATTGTGCTCCGCCGCTTTTTTTGTTGGCGCCGATTATTTCACGGTGCTCATGTAGGAGATCAGGTCTACGACTTTGTTGGAGTAGCCCCATTCGTTGTCATACCAGGCAACCAGTTTCACAAAGTTGTCGTTGAGCGAAATGCCGGCCTTGGCGTCGAACACCGAGGTGCGGGCCTCGCCGATGAAGTCGCTCGAAACCACTTCGTCTTCGGTGTAACCGAGGATGCCGTTGAGTTCGGCGCTTTCCGAGGCGGCCTTCAGCACGGCGCAGATCTCGGCGTAGGTGGCGCCCTTTTCGAGGCGACAGGTGAGATCGACCACCGACACGTCGAGGGTCGGAACGCGGAAGGCCATGCCGGTGAGTTTGCCATTGAGCGACGGGATCACTTTGCCCACGGCCTTGGCGGCGCCGGTCGACGACGGGATGATGTTGCCGCTGGCGGCGCGGCCTCCGCGCCAGTCTTTCATCGACGGCCCGTCGACGGTTTTCTGGGTGGCGGTCGTGGCGTGGACGGTGGTCATCAACCCTTCGACGATGCCGAACTTATCATGGATCACCTTGGCCAACGGAGCGAGGCAGTTGGTGGTGCACGAAGCGTTCGAAACGATGGTTTCGCCGGCGTAGGTTTTGTTGTTTACGCCCATCACGAACATCGGGGTGTCGTCTTTCGACGGAGCCGACATCACGACGCGTTTCGCACCGGCTTCGATGTGTTTGGCGGCGGTTTCCTTGGTCAGGAACAGACCGGTCGACTCAACCACGTATTCGGCGCCCACTTCGTTCCATTTGAGCATCGCGGGGTCTTTTTCGGCGGTTACGCGGATCGACCGGCCATTGACAACCAGGTTGCCGTCCTTCACGTCGATCGTGCCCTTGAACTGGCCGTGAACCGAGTCGTAGCGCAGCATGTAGGCCATATACTCAACCGAGATCAAGTCGTTGATCCCTACGATTTCAACATTGTCCTTGGTCATCGCAGCGCGGAAGACCAGGCGGCCGATACGGCCGAAGCCGTTGATACCAATCTTAATTTTCGACATACTCTTTTTATTTTTAAGTTAATTCGTTGTTTTTCCGTACCTTACTTCCGGGCATCATCAACGACCGGAAGTCACAAAATTACAAAAAAAACGCACACGCCGAAACCGTCCATTGAAAAAAAGGCGGTCTTTTCACGTTTTTTAATGAAAATTTTACAGTGGGTGATTTTTTTAACGACTTGACGGTTGGATCGGTCAGCGCAGTGATTGTCCCTGCTCGGTAATGCGTGCCTTGGCCTGTTTGGCCGTCGACGAAGCGAAGACGAAATCGTTCAACTCCTTGTTATTTGAATCGAGAACGTTATAACGGGTTCCTTCCCACCATTTTTTACCCTGGTGAATAAAGACGATCTTTTCGCCGATCTCCATCACCGAATTCATATCGTGAGTGTTGATCACGGTCGTGATGTTGTATTCTTCGGTGATTTCGCGGATCAGGTTGTCGATCACCACCGACGTCTTGGGATCGAGGCCCGAGTTGGGCTCGTCGCAGAAGAGGTATTCGGGGTTCATCACGATGGCGCGGGCAATGGCCACGCGCTTGATCATCCCGCCGCTCAGTTCGGAGGGGAAGAGGTCGTTCGACCCGACGATATTCACACGGTCGAGGCAGAAAGCCACACGCTTGTTCTTCTCGGCTTTGGACATCCGGGTAAAGAGGTCGAGCGGCAGGCGAACGTTCTGGAACACGGTCGACGAGTCGAGCAACGCCCCGCCCTGGAAGATCATTCCCACGTGTTGGCGAATGGCCTTTTTCTCCATAAACGGCAACCGGTTGAAACAGACGTCGTCGAAGAAGACTTCGCCGCTGTCGACCTCGTGCAGTCCGACGAGGCTTTTCAGCAACACCGTTTTGCCCGAGCCGCTCTGGCCGATGATCAGGTTGGTTTTCCCGGTATCGAACGTGGACGAGATGTCGTCGAGGATCATCCGTCCCTCGAACGATTTGAAGATATGTTCGGCACGGATCATCAGACGAGCATCAATTTGGTGAGGATCAGGTCAAAAACGAGGATGGCGACACAGCTCGCCACCACGGCATTGGTACTCGCCTTGCCCACCTCAAGCGAATTGCCTTTGGCGTAATAGCCGTAAAAACCGGCAATCGAAGTGATCAGAAAGGCGAAGACCGAGGTCTTGATCAGCGCATAGGCGATGTTGAACAGCTTCAATTCCGTACGCAGCCCGGTCACGTAGTCTTCGAGCGGGAAGATCTCGGTCAGCCACGTCATCGCGTATCCGCCCAACACGCCGACGAACATACTCAGGATCGCCAGGAACGGGAAGAAAACCACCGAACTGACGATCTTGGGCAGGATCAGGTAACTGGCCGAGTTGATGCCCATCACTTCGAGGGCGTCGATCTGGTCGGTGATGCGCATCGTGCCGATCTCCGAAGCGATGTTCGACCCCACCTTGCCGGCGAGAATCAGTGCGACGACCGTCGAGCTGAACTCAAGGAAGACCGTTTCGCGGGTGGCATACCCGATCAGGTATTTCGGAATGAAGGGCGACTCGAAGTTGAGCGCCATCTGCAACGTGACCACCGCCCCCATAAAGATCGAAATCAGCGCCACGATACCTACCGAGGTGTAACCCAGGTGGTCCATCTCGGCCATGATGCGCTTGCGGTAGATGCGGAACTTCTCGGGACGCGAAAAGACTTTTCGCAACAGCAGCAGATAGTTTCCTGAAAATTCGAAAAATTTCATTCCGTGCGATTATTTGATCTCCTCGAAATCAACGTATTCGCCGATCTCGCGGCTTACTTTCTTCTCCGTGGTCGGGGCATCGGTGATCTTGATTTCACCCTCTTTGGCCGGGCGTTGTTGCCGTTGTCGGTTCCTGCCGAAAGCATATTGCCGATAGAAACCGCTCCCTTGCGGGTCTTGTTGGAAATCGCGCTGCGCCCTCTTTACCCAACGCCCCAACAGCAATCGCCCGATCAGCCCCAACACATAGACCACGGCGATAAATATGAAGATGAATTTCAACAGCACTCCCATAATTGGCTTCATTATTGGACAAAGGTACCGTTTTTTTGCGGAAGTGTGCGTCTTTCGGTTGCAAGAATGATCCCGTTCCGCCCTTTTCGGGGGGAAAACAGAGCGATCGTTTGATAGAAGAAGGAGATTACGCCCGCAAGATCAGCTTGCTTACGGAGAGGGCGAAATGCGGAAAGATGATCCGCGGATTGCCGTTCTGGGCGATTTCGCGCACAGCGCGTTCACACTCGGCCACAAGCGCCTCGATGTTCCGGTTGTTGACGTAGGGCGCGAATTTTTTGCAAAAAGCGTATTCCTGACCATGGAGATAAGCCACTTCGTCCACGCCCATCGACAACATATAGGAGTCTCGCAGCAGGCGCACCGCGTTTTCCAACAGCGCCTTCTGGTTTTCGCGGCCCAAAACGGCGACCGCCTCGCCCCATTCGATCAGTTCGAGATGGCGGTCTTCGTAGGAAAGGCGCATCAATTGGACGAAGAGCGAGAAAAATTCCTCTTCGCGCTCACCCGCTTCGCCTGTCAGACGAATCGCTTCGAGCAGGTTGCCGAAAGCCAATTTGCCGTATAGGGCGGCCGTGGCCGGATCGGCGCCCTTAACTGTTTCCAACCAACGGGCGATTTCTCCGGATTCGATCCCCGGCACATGAATCTCTTGCGTGCGTGAAAGGATCGTTTTCAGCAATCGTTCGGGAGCTTCGCTAACCAACAGGAAAAGCGTTTTTTCCCAAGGCTCTTCCAGGATTTTCAGCAAAGCATTGGCCGACTGGTCGTTCATTCGTTCTGGAAGCCACATGATCAGTATCTTATAACTCGACTCGAAAGCCTTGAACGACAGTTTGCGGATGATCTCGGCCGCTTCATGGCGACTGATGTTACCTTGCTTGTTGTCGATCTCGATCGCCTGGTACCACATCTGTTCGCTGAAGTAGCCTTCCGGCACAGACGTCAGAACCTGCTCACGCCATAGTGGCAAAAAGTGGTCGCTGACCGGTTTGTCGCCCTCGACGCTGCCGGCGCGGGTGGCGGCTTTCGACTTGTTGACCGGGAAAATAAAGTGGACGTCGGGATGGATCAGTTGGTTCATTTGCACACATGACCGGCAACAGCCGCACGCATCGTCGCCCGCTCGTGCCTCACAATTGATGTAGCGGGCAAAGGCGAACGCCAACGGCAACGCCCCACGCCCCTCGTCGCCGACCAACAGTTGGGCGTGGGGGATCCGGCCTCGTTCGACCATCTTCACCAGGCTGCGTTTGACGGCCTGTTGGCCGATGATGTCCTTGAACAGCATACCCTAAATATATTAGGAAGAAAATTTGTCCGTTTTCCGTTGGCGGCTACCGCCCGATATACGGAATCTGTTAGTTTACTCTAATAAAGAGCCGCCTACATTCCGGAACTATTTTGCCTGTACACGGCGGGTAGGGTCGAGATCGGCATTGCGTTTTTCGACCGCTTCGGTCAGGCGGGCGGCCAATTCCGAAAAGGTTCGGCCCGTCACCGAATCGCCTTCGGCTATCGGCACCCCGCTGTCGCTCCCTTCACACACCGACTGTACAAGCGGAATTTGTCCCAACAGCGGAATATCCGTTTCCCCGGCCAACCGCTTGCACCCCTCTTTCCCGAAAATGTAATATTTGTTCTCCGGAAGCTCGGCGGGCGTGAACCACGCCATATTTTCGACCAGACCCAACACCGGGACGTTGATCCCATCGCTGCGGAACATCCGGATGCCGCGTACTACGTCGGCCAACGCCACCTGTTGTGGCGTGCTGACGATCACCGCACCGGTCACGGCCAACTCCTGTACCAACGTCAAGTGCACATCGCCTGTACCCGGCGGCATGTCGATCAGCAGAAAATCCAACTCACCCCACCCTGTCTGGTGGATCAGTTGCCGTAGGGCGTTGGTCGCCATGGCCCCGCGCCACACCAATGCATCGGTCGGTTTGATGAAGAAGCCTATCGACATTACCTTGACGCCGTATTTTTCGGCCGGGACGATCAACTCTCGCCCGTCTTCGGGTTCGGCCGGCGGCAAAAAACCCTCCAAACCGAACATTTTGGGCATCGACGGGCCGTAGATATCGGCATCGAGAATCCCCACGCGCCGCCCGGAGCGGGCCAAGGCCACGGCCAAGTTGGCCGCCACGGTCGATTTGCCGACACCACCCTTGCCCGAAGCCACGGCAATGATGTTGCGCACACCACCCGTGGCCGTTTTCATTTCGGGTCTTTCGACTTTTTTCGGGGCGGCTTCACGTACATAAATTGCGATTTTTCCGACGTAATCCGGAAATGCGTCAGCCAAGACCGCCTCGACCGCCCGCTTGAGCGAAACGGCAAACGGATCGTTTGCCCGCCGCAATTCGAGGGTCACCCGGATCGTCGCGTCTGTGATGGCCACGCCGCCCACCAACCCCAGCGAAACAATATCTTTTCCCAACTCGGGATGCACGATGCCGCCCAAAGCCGATCTTACCTGTTCTTCCGTCATAAATCAGTTGTGTTCATTCGTTTTCCGGTAAAGCGGGACGTTCTTTGGCCCGACGCATCGCCTCGCGGACTTGGG
>JAITVB010000217.1 GCA_031286025.1 Rikenellaceae bacterium | reverse complement strand
CAGCACGATCTTCGATTCAAAATACCCTTTTTTCTGAAAATGGTGGTGCAGGGGCGACATCAGGAAAATGCGCCGTCCCTCGCCATATTTTTTCTTTGTATACTTGAAATAGACCACTTGGAAGACCACCGAGAACCCTTCGACCATGAACACGCCGCACAGGATCGGCAGCAGCAACTCTTTGCGGATGAGCAGTGCGAAGACGGCGATCGCTCCCCCGATGGCCAGGCTCCCCGTATCGCCCATAAACACTTGGGCCGGATAGCCGTTGTACCACAGGAAACCAAGCAGCGCCCCCATAAAGGCCGCGGCATAGATCAAAAGCTCCCCGCTCTCGGGTATATACATGATATTGAGATACTCGGCATAGATCGCGTTTCCGGACAGATAGGCCAATATCCCCAGGACGACCCCGATCGCGGCCGATACCCCCGCCGCCAATCCGTCGAGCCCGTCGGTCAGGTTGGCTGCGTTCGACACCCCGGTGATGATCAGGATGGCGATGAAGATATAGATCAGCCAACTCACGATGCGGTTCGTATTCCAACTGTCGGGCACGAGCATCGAGTAGTCGAATTCGTTGTCCTTGAAGAACGGGATAGTGGTTTTTGTGGTTTTTTCGGGTTGCGAAAGATAGACCGTTTCGGCGGTCCCGTTGTTGTCGACAGACACCACTTGGGCGGTCGGTGTGCCGGCCACCTTTTCGCGCACCACGATCGAGTCGCTGCTCCACATTGTTATCCCGACGATGATCCCCAACCCCACCTGGCCGATGATCTTGAATTTTCCGTGCAGGCCCGCTTTGTTCTTCTTAAAAACCTTGATGTAGTCGTCGATGAAGCCGATCAGCCCGAGCCAGATCGTCGAGGCGATCATCAGGATCACATAGATGTTCGACAGGTTGCCGAACAGCAGGATCGGCACCAGGATCGACGCCAAGATGATGATGCCCCCCATCGTGGGCGTCCCCTTTTTCTGGAGTTGTCCTTCGAGTCCGAGATTCCGGATCTCTTCGCCGATCTGCCGCTTCTGCAACGACCTGATGATCTGTTTCCCGAAGATCATCCCGATCATCAGTGCGAAGATGATGGCCATCGCCGCCCGGAACGACAAGTATTGAAACATCCCGGCCCCCGGAATGTCAAAATGCGTTTCAAGATATTTGGATAGATGGTACAGCATTTTTCAAAAGTTCGGTCAGTGGGTTTCCATGCGTTTATTTTAACACGGCGAAGCAGTTGAGCACTTCTTCCTTGTCATCGAAATGGTATTTGGTTTCGCCGATAATCTGGTAATCTTCATGGCCCTTGCCGGCAACGAGCACAATGTCGCCCGGGGCGGCCGTCAGGATCGCGGCCCTGATCGCCTCGCGGCGGTCGACCACCGTCAGGCAGCGTGTTCCCGCTGCAAGTCCGGCAGTCATATCGGCCAGAATATCTTCGGGTTTTTCCTTGCGGGGATTATCGGAAGTGAGGATGGCGAGCGAACTGTTCTCGACCGCCACACGCGCCATCACGGGACGTTTTGTCCGGTCGCGGTTTCCGCCGCAGCCGACCACGGTATAGAGCTTTTTGTCGCCTGGAAGGATTTCCTGAATAGTGGCCAATACGTTGCTCAACGCATCCGGCGTATGGGCATAATCGACAACAGCCGTCACGCCCGTGGCCGAGCGCAGTGTCTGGAAACGGCCGTTGACCGGTTCCAACCGGCTCAGCGCCATCAGTACCTCGTCCGGCCGGGCGCCGAGCAACACCGCCGAGGCATAGACTGCCAACAGGTTGTAAGCATTAAACCCGCCTAAGAATTTCACCCAGATTTCGCGACCGTCGATATTCAGGAGCATTCCTTCCGGCAATGTTTCTATGATCTTGCATTTAAGGTCCGACGCGCTCTTCAGCGAATACGTCCTTATGCCGGCTTTCGTGTTTTGCACCATCACCCGCCCATTCTTGTCGTCAATGTTGACCAATGCGAACGCCTCTTTCGGCAACTCATCAAAGAAACGCTTTTTGGCCTTGATGTATTCGGCAAACGTTCCGTGGTAATCGAGATGGTCGTGGGTAATGTTCGAAAAGATGCCGCCGCGGAACGTGAGCCCTGCCGTGCGGCACTGAACGATGCTGTGTGAGCTGACCTCCATAAAGCAGTAATCGCAGCCGGTATCGACCATCCGGGCCATCAACTCGTTGATCCGGATCGGATCGGGTGTAGTATGTGTGGCAGGATAGGTCTTATCGTCGACTTTATAGACGACGGTCGAGATTAGCCCGGCGCGATAACCCAATTTGCGGAACAGGTCGTAGAGAAGGGTTGCCGTAGTGGTTTTGCCGTTGGTGCCGGTCACACCCACCAACGCCAGGTTGCGGCTCGGATGGCCGTAAAAAGCCGAGGCGATCAGCCCCAACGCCCGGCGGCTGTCAGGTACCTGCACACAAGTTACCCCTTCGGCCAACGTTTCCGGTAATGTTTCGCACAGTATGGCGGAAACGCCCTTTTCGACCGCTGCACCGATGTAATCGTGCCCGTCGGAGTGTTCGCCGCGCAGGGCCGCAAAAAGCATTCCCGGAGCCGCCGCTCGCGAATCGAAGCCGAGGGCGGTGATCTTCACTGCGTCGGATCCCGTAAGCGAAAGCAACTCAATATCTGCCAATAACTCTTTCAGATTCATATTTCTTGTGTATTCGTTTTCAAAACGATGTTTACGGACTGCCCACGGGCGATCGGATTGCCGGCAGGGATCGACTGTCGTACCACGGCGCCTTTGCCGCTGAAAACGACTACCAGACCGCGTTCTTCAAGTAATCTCAGCGCATCGCGCAGGCCGAAGCCGGTCACATCGGGCATCACACCCTGACGATCCTCGTAGTTGGCCATGCGAAACATGCCCGTTGTGTCGCGGCTTACTCGCGCCATCGCGCGCAACGAACGGTTGTTCTCATACGGGATACCGATCCGCGAAAGCGTCGTACGGATCTCGTCGGCCGGCCCCGCTTTCACTTTTGGCAGGTCGGCCGAGCGTTCGGCCGTTTTCGAGATCGGTTCCTGCCAGTCGAGACTGGCACCGTAGACTCGCTCGGCGATCGCCTTGAAGACCGGACCCGCCAACGAACCGCCGTAATAATTGGCTCCCCGGCCCGATCCTGAAAACGTTTTCAGACAAACGATGCAGGTGTATTTCGGATTGTCGGCCGGAAAATAACCGACGATCGTTGCCAGGTAGTTCATCGCTCCCGGCACACCATAGCCGCGGTTCTGGTTTGGAATTTGGGCCGTACCCGTTTTGACGGCAATTTCCAACTCCTCTATTTTTAGGTTTTTCGCCGTTCCTTCGGTCGCTACGCCTTTCAGACATTCCTGCACTTTGGCCAACGTTGCAGGCGAACAGACAGATTCGCGGATTGTTTCAGTCGTGAAGGTTTTCTGTGTTTGCCCGTATTGGCGCAATTCGTTGACCACGATCGGCCGGATCATTTTTCCATCGTTGGCTACCGCATTGTAGAGGGCGAGGGTTTGCATCGGGGTCACCTCCAATTCATAGCCGTAGGACATCGAAGTGAGCGTCAGCGCACTCCATTTCTTCGCATCACGATGGAAATAAGGTCCGCGCTCACCCGCCAACTGAAAGTGGAGCGTGTCGGCAATGCCGGTCCTGATCAACTGGTCCATAAACCGCTGTTGGTCGCTACGGTAATGGTCGTTCACGGCACGGGCAAAACCGACGTTCGACGACACTTCGAACACCTGCCGCAGGGTCAACTGTTGGTAACCCAGGTGCGAGTCGCGCACTCGTTTGCCGTAAATCATCACGTCGCCCCCGGCGATGTTGACCATGTCGTCGAGGTCCATCCCGCCGTCTTCGAGCAGGACGATCAGCGAGGCGAGTTTGAACGTCGACCCGGGGTTGATGCGTTGGGCGATGGCGTGGTTCAGGTCTTCGACGCAGGTGCCGTCGCGACGGCGCGAGAGGTTGGCCATTGCGCGGATCTCGCCCGTGGCGACCTCCATCAGCACAGCCGTTCCCCAATCGGCTTCTTCGGTCTGCAACTGGGCGCGGAGGGCGCGTTCGGCCACGTCCTGCAGTTCGATATCGATCGTCGAGACAACGTCTACCCCGTTGACCGGTTCGCGGTTACCGTCGTCGGCCACCGGCATCCAGAAAGAGCCCGAGATGCGCTGCATTTTCGTCATTCCGTCCGTGCCGTGAAGGTATTGGTCGAATGAGCCTTCAATACCCCACTTCACGCTGTCGTTGACCACGCGTCCGATGGTGCGGGCGGCAATGGTGCCGTAAGGCAATACGCGCCGGTTGACCCGCTCGGGCAAAAAGCCACTCCGGTTGGTATTCGGGAAACGAAGGATCGGAAACTTCCTGACCTGGCTCAATTCGAAATAGGACACCAACCGCGGGGCAACGCGGTAGACGCGCGTCCCGGAGTTTTTTGCCTTTTGCCGGTTGCTGGCCAACATGTTCTTATAGGCCTGTTGGCTTTTGTCGCCGAAGAAGCGCGACATGTGGAACGCCAGTGAATCGACGTGCCTGTTGAAAATAGAGTCGGTCAGTCCTGTCGCCAGAAAGTCCATTTTCAGGTCGTACGAAGGCAACGAGGTGGCCAACAACCGCCCGTCATACGAAAAGATGTCTCCGCGTTCGGCTTCGATCACGCTTGCACGGAAAGTGCGGGCGTTGTTGGCCTGTTTCCGCAATTCGGCACCCTCGGGCCCATACTGGATATAAACCAGACTGCCGATAATACACAGGCCCGCCACGACGAAGAGAATGAAGACCAAACCCGATCTTCGCATAATCTGTTCTTTGACTGGCGATATTTTTTCCATTCCTTACCTATTCTACTACTTTAGGCGGTACGATCGATTCTTCGAGCATGATCCCCCGTTCGCGAAGCAACCGCATCACCTCGCTCTGGCGGGTGGCGGTCATTCGCCGTTCGTTGACCGAAAGCGATTGGGTGCGCAATTCCTTGACTTCTGCCTGCAAGCGGCTGAACCGGCGTTGCAGATGTTGGTTGCGGTAGCCGTTGGCAATGTAAAGCATCATCAGAAAAGCGACGAAAAAAGCGTAGGGCAACTGGCGTCGCACGCCCGGCCGCCGCAGGATATCTCCTGAAATGATGTTGCGCACCAACCGTTTTCTGCCCTTTCTTTGTAGATGCTGAGCCGGGGCAGGAATATCGTTTCGTTCGATTTTTTCTTTTTCCGTCGCCATGCGTTA
>JAITVB010000173.1 GCA_031286025.1 Rikenellaceae bacterium | reverse complement strand
GTTCTTCGGCGAGTGCCTCTTCCCACGGACGGGGAGTGATGCCGAATACCCGTCCGATCTTGCCCTTGTCCAACACCGAATAAGCCGGGCGCGGGGCAATCGCCGGATAGTCGGCCGTGGCGATCGGTTCGACCCGCGCCGGTAGCCCGGATAGCGCAATGATCTGCCTGGCGAAATCATACCAGGTACAATTTCCCGCATTCGAAAAATGAAAAATTCCGCCGTACAGGGGCGCCTCGAACAGTTGCGGGATGATGGTTCGGATGGCTCCGGCCAGATCGCCCGTGCGGGTAGGAGTGCCTCGTTGGTCGTTAACCACGCTGATTACCTCGCGTTCGGCTCCCAATCGCAGCATCGTGGTCAAGAAATTGTGACCGTCAAGCGAATAGAGCCATGAGGTGCGGACGATGATGCCGCGGCACCGGCTGTACTGCAGGGCCTCTTCTCCGGCCAGTTTTGTGGCGCCGTAGACGCTTTCGGGGTGGGGTGGGTCTTCTTCGCGGTAAGGGAAACAGGCCTGCCCGTCGAAGACGTAATCGGTCGAAATCTGGATCAGCGTAGCATCGATCCCGATCGCAGCTCGGGCCAGATTTTCGACTCCCCGGACATTGATCCGGCGAGCGGTTTCGAGATCGCTTTCGGCTCGGTCGACCGCCGTGTAGGCGGCGCCGTTGACGATGCAGTCGACCCGATGGTTCGCTAAAAAACGTTCCACCGCATCGTGGTCGGCAATATCGACCTCTACGTCGGTAAAGAGGTAGGCAAATTCCGCATCGCCGGCCGCCAACCGCTTCCATGCAACGCCGAGTTGTCCACTAGCGCCGGTAATCCAAATATTTTTTTTCGGCGGGGTCATTTCACGCGCGTAATGGTGTAATTGAGCGGCGAGTCGATCCGCTGCCGGTCGTTGGTGAGCAAGGTCAGGCTGTCCGTGCCCCGGCGGAGCAGGTAGGTGTCCTGCGATCGCTCGTTGTCGTAGAGTTGGCAGATACTGGCGTCGGGATCATCGACATCGCCCCGTAGCGTACCCCATCGCCCGGAGTAATAAAAACTGATGTCGCGTCCATCGTCACTCTCGATGTAGGTCATCACGAGTGCATAGACGCCGTCGCCGCTGAACGCCTGGTTCCATAGCGTGAGGTCGTAGCGGATACCCGGGCAGTCGGCCGCCGGGATCAATCCCACGTAACGGATTTTCTGTAATTCGCCCAGGTCGGGATTGATCGCGAGCGAGTCGACCACGGTAAAAATCCGCAACGAGTCGGGCAACACGTCTGTTGTCGCTTTCTTTTCCGCCCGGTTGCCGCAGCCCGCCGTCAAGGCGGCCAACAACACAGGGATGATCCATCGTTTCATAACCTGATTTTTTTTCAAAGATACGTTTTTCAATTTGAAAAGACGATCTTCCCGGTGCGGGGATGCACCATCCGTGTTTGTATAAAACCTCGGAATGCGCCTGCCCCCCACTTTTGTACGGATCCTCAACGTGAACACGTGTTTTAACAAACGAGAAAAAAAGTATGAACATTTATCAAGGCGAATCGATCGACCTGTTGCTTTCCTTCCGCGAGGAAGACGACCGGACGCCGGCCAATCTCACGGGAACGGACGTTTCGGTTTCGGTCTGGGATCGCGTCCACCGTGCGGTGTTGGCCTATACCACCCGCGCCGGCGGGCCGGGCGAAATACTGACCGACTTGGGCGAAGGCACTTTCCTTGCCCGGTTTTCGGCCATCGACACTTCGGCCCTGTGTGGTGACTATGTGGTTGAGTTCAAGGTTACCCGCCAGGGATACGTGATGATCGAACAAAGTTGCCCGTTTCGGGTACGTCCGTCGTCGATCGGAAAGGAGAACAGGTTATGAAATTGCAAGCAACACAGCAACAGCGCGTATTGACGGTCAACGACCGTACGGGCGAAGAGTTGGTCCTCGACGCCCGCCTAGCTCATGTACTTCAGGGCGAGAAAGGAGAAAAAGGTGATCCCGGCCAACCGGGGGCGACAGGCCCTGTCGGTCTGCGCGGCGAAAAAGGGGAGACCGGCCCGCAAGGCGCCCCGGGCATCCGGGGCTTTACCGGTGAAAAAGGAGAAAAGGGCGAGCGGGGCGACGGCCTGCTGATCGCCGGTCGCTTTGCCACATTGGCAGCCCTCCAAGCGGCTTATCCCTCGGGCGTAGCGGGCTCGTTCGAGGTAGGGGTTTCGGCCCCTTATGACTACTATTATTATGATGTCCGTACCGCCATTTGGAACAATAGCGGCCCCTTGAAAGGAGTTCAGGGCGATCCCGGCCTGCAAGGTCCGCAGGGTGTCGCAGGCCCGCAAGGCATTCAAGGCCCGGCAGGCGCGAAGGGGGAAAGGGGAGATTCGGGTATGGCCGGAGCCACCGGCCCACGGGGAACTATCGGCGCCTCGGGCACCACGCCACACATCGATCCGGCTACGGGCCACTGGTTTCTGGGCATGCAGGACACGGGCGTCCTTGCTTCGGGTTTTGTCGATGCCCCTTCCGACGGGAAACAGTACGCCCGTAAGGATGGCGACTGGGCCCAAGTGCAGGCAGGCGGCAGCCGGTCGTTGGTCGAAAATGTAACGGCCACAGCCGCGTTTGTCGCCGGCGAAGAAGTCTGCCTGGCCCGGATGAACGGGCAGGCGGCGTTTTCCTACACGTCTCAAGCCGGCCAATATCTGGCCGGTTATGGCAAGGGAGTGGCAGTCACTCCCGACGGATCGATCCTGGTCGTCGCCCATGACGGGGCGCCATACGTTTCGTGGTATAAGTGGAGCGGCAACAGCTATACCAAGCAGACCGCCCTGACCGCTCCATCGGGTGTTGCGCGTCGGGTGGCCGTCAGCGATGACGGCTCGCGTATCTTTATCGCTTGTGAAAGTTCCTATTCTCTGGATTGGTATCTGTGGAACGGAAGCGTTTATGTCAAGCAGACCCAACTACAACTCTCCTCGTTCCAACAGACGGGCACACTGGCGATCAACAACGACGGCACGGCCTTCTTCGTGGGATCGAGCATCACCAACGGCATCCGCCGTTACACATGGAACGAAACCGCTTACACGCTCAAGGATACGCTTCCTTTTCCCTATACGGGCGTTTATGACTTGGCCGTTTCTTCCGACCAATCGTTGGTGTTTGCCGTTTCCACCACGTCGCCTTACGTTGTCTGGTACAAATGGAGCGGTACCGGTTATGTCCGACAGATCGACATCAATGTTACGGGCAATCCGCAGACGGTCGCCGTATCGGCCGACGGCTCGCGCGTGCTCGTAAGTTGTCCGGGTTCGATAATCCTTTACGGGTGGAATGGAACGGTCTATGCGGATCAGGGGGCTTTCGTCACCGAGGGAATCGGGAATACCTGCCAGATCGCGATCACTCCCGACGGGCAACGGGTGTTCAGTGCCCATTCTTCCGGCCAGGGGACCTCATGGTATCTGTGGAACGGGCAAACCTATGTCAAACAGCCCGATTTGACCGCTTTGCCGGTCGATGAGGAAGGATATACTCCCAACGGCCGCTCGGTGGCGGTCACTGCCGACGGGACGCGCCTTTTCATCACCGGCGACAACTCCGGTTTGACGTATGATATGGCGGCTACTTTGGCCGACGGGACGATGGCCTGCCCCCTCTCCGATGTGTTGACACGCGGGGTGGAAAACGTTTCGTTTGCCAAGATGCTCCGCAAGGTCAATCCCGGCGATAAAAGCACCATCCTGAAAACGAATTAATCCCGAAAAAGCATGACGACTATTTTTATTAAAGTCTTCGAAAATTACGTGGTAGACTTTGTGACTTTCGATCCCCACCTGCAGGACTACGACCCGATCGAGGTGGAAGAGATCCCGTTTGACCTGATGAACGGCTGTTACCGGACCGAGGATGGAGCCTTGGTGCGCGACGAGACGAAACGTACCGCCATCGAGGCCGAACGCAGCGAAGTGGCTCGCCTCACCCGCGAAAACACTAACCTGCGCAGCGAGATCGATGCCCTGCAGGCCGAGATCGAACGTCTCACGGCAGCGTCGTAAGCCTTCCGGCCTGTTAAAAAGCCTCCGGGAACGGTATGTTCCCGGAGGCTTTGCATTAATCCGGCTCGATTTCTTTCTGAGGGGAACCCTGGTGAACGTGCACGTCCATCTGCGGGAAGGGAATGTTGAGCCCCGCAGGCGGAAACGCCTTATAGACTTTTTCGTTGAGGTCGAAGTAAACATCCCAGTAGTCGTCGCGGCCGACCCACGCCCGCACCACGATGTTGACCGAGCTTCCGGCTAGCGCATGCAGCCCGATGAAAGGTTCGGGGACATATAAAATCCGTTCGTCGTGTTCGAGCATTTCGGCGATGAGGGTCTTCGCCCGGTCGTAGTCGTTGCCGTAGGAGATGCCGAAGATCCACTCGACACGGCGGTTTTCCTCGCGCGAGTAGTTGTTGATGATGCCGGTCGACAGGCCGCCGTTGGGCACGGTGATCGTCTTGTTGTCAGAAGTGTTGAGGACGGTGTTGAACAGGCGGATCTCCTTGACCGTACCCGCCTGTCCCTGCGCCTCGATGTAATCGCCCACGCGGAAAGGTTTTTGGAGGAGTACCATAATGCCGCCGGCAAAGTTTTGAAGCGTACCGCTCAGGGCCATCCCGATCGCCAATCCGGCCGAGGCAAAGAGGGCGACGAACGAAGTGGTGTTGATGCCCAGGATGCCGACGATCATATAGATCAGGATGACCATCAGCGAGATATGGGTCAGACTGAGCAGGAACGTACGCAACGAGAGGTCGACCTCGCGCCGTTCCATGATGCGTGATATCCAACGTCGGATACGGCGGATCACCCATCGTCCGGCATAGAATACGGCCAGGGCAAGGATGATCTTGAGCAGGATGTTGATCGTGCTGTGGGCGATGGCTTCGATGAGTTCCTGTACCGACATGTTCGAGATCGACTCCATCTTTTGGATGAAGGTACGTTGGATATCTTCGGCACGTTCGACGGCGCTGCTGTCGGCGGGTAGGGGGATCAGGGGCATTTTTCGTATGTTTGGTCTGACACGGCTATGGGCGGTGGTGCAAGGGACGTGCCGTAGGGAAGTACCGGGGTGGTTAGTCGTGGTGAAAAACTTCTTCCATTTCGGCCCACCATTGGCCGGGGGGCCGACTTTCGAGGGGTTGTTGGCAGGGGTTGCAAATATCCCACCAACATTGGGTTTCGGGGTCGGCGGCCATGCGGGCCATATCGGCCTGATAGTCGTTGCCGCAGTATTCGAAATAGCTGAACAGCAATCCGTCGTGGTAGTAGATGCTGTAATTTCGGATGTTGCAATCGGTGATTGTTTTCAGAACGCCGGGCCAGACGGCGGCATGCAGTTTTTTGTACTCTTCGAGTTTTTCGGGGCGTACGCCGATAACACTGCCATAACGTTTCATAAGCTTGTCGTTTAAGTAAAGCAAGTCCGAAGAAACAAAGTTTCCCGGAAAAATTTTAACTGTGCTGAGTTCGTCCGCCGTTTCGCGGTAACTTCGGTTGCGTCGCTTTTATAAAAGCTGTTCCTTCGCGAAACGGCTCTCTTGCACGGCGGCTATTCTTTCACGCTCTTGAATAACGCCTCGACATTCGCCGGGCTGATATCGGGCAGGATCGCCTCGTGGCTTGGCGAAATAATCAGTCCGGTAGGGAAAAGCGCTTTCAGTTCGTGCACCTTGGCCGCCACTTCGGCCGGCGTACCCTGTACCAACAGGTACTGTGCGTCGACCCCGCCGCAGAACGACACCAAATCGCCAAAATCGGCCTTCAGTCCATGCGGCTCCATCCCCACGGCCCG
>JAITVB010000168.1 GCA_031286025.1 Rikenellaceae bacterium | reverse complement strand
ACGTTGTTGCTCGACGAGGCCAACAGGTAGCCGTCGGGCCCGGAGATGCGGATGTAGACCTCACGGTTGCCCGGCGTAGCCAGTTCGTTGGCTGTCAGTACAAAATCGGTGCGCAAGCGCGAAGCACGGTTGGCGCGAGTCACCTCTGCGTCGGAATTATTGATCGCCTTGAGCGAAATGTTGCGGGCGAGGATCATCGCCCCCTTGCGCACCTTGGTGTCGAGCTCCAGGGCGCGTTCCTCGGCCGTTTCGGCCCGCAGGCGCAGGGTCGAAGCCTCGCGGCGGTATAGCACGTTTTCCGAGGCCAACACCTGATTGATCCGGTCGAGCGAGTCGATCGTCTGCACGAAGCCGCGCATCGCCGTACGCAACGTGCCCAATTCGCGTTCGTAGGCGCGGATCTTGCCGATGTTGAGCGAGCGTTCGTTGACTAAACGGTCCATCAGCGAGTCGGCCTTGTGGCGTTCTATGTCGAGATTGTGGTTGATCGTGTCGTTCTCGGTCTGGAGACTGTTCAGACCATCGCGCATTACCCCCAGGCGGCTGACCAACGTGTCACGTTCGACATCGAACTCCTCGCGCATGGTGCCCACCTGCCGGAAATGCAGGAATGCCAACGCCACCAATACAACAGCCAGGATTACGATGATGATTTTATAGCCCTTGAGGGTTTTGACCGCTTGATTCTGCTCTTCCATCTCGTCGTTGTTAAGGTTAGTGCAAAAATACGTATTTTATTTTAAGTAATACTCAACAGTTATCGACACATTTTTATTTATGGAGTGATATTATCATGTTGTTTGAGTTCTATTTCGTATTACTTTAAAAAAAATCAGTCGTCCGCCAGGGTAATTTCACATAATTCAAGCATTTCGTCGGGATGATACGACTGCTTGTTGCGGCGCAAACCCTCCAACCCCAGGTCTTCGGCCAGGTTGACCCGTTCAAATTCAGGATGATGCAGGAAAAACTCCTGATAGAGCAGCGGAATCACGCCCTTAGATCCGTGGTCGCCCCTCAGGAAAAGTCCGGCGGCGATTTTCGGATCACCCAGGGAGGTGACGACAAAAAAAGCCGCCACACGGCCCTCGATGCGGATCAGCCCTCCTTCGGTTTGCAATTCAAAAAACGTATCGTGCAATTCCATCAGCGCCCCGTTGTCGACTTCAAACGTGTCGTCACCCGAGAAATCACGGGCAAAGTCGAGGCATTCCGGCAGATTGGCCGGGGTAATTTCTTCGTAGGCCCACGAAAGATTCTTTTTCGCATAGTTTACAAAATTGCGTTTCGCTTTGAACGGATCGCCGCGGTAGTAGCGGAATTTTTCAGCAGAATAAAGGTATTCGAAACGGTTCGGGTCATACATTGCCCGGAAACGGCCCGGGAAAAGCGCGTCGAGTCGTCGGGCCTGCGCACGTGTCGCTTTGCTGATCCGAAAAGGTTTTTTTTGGGTGGCGGCATACTCTTGCATTTGGCCGATCACCGCGGTCGGATCGCCCGAACCCCATGGAAACAAAAAGGCAGGGGTACCGTCGTAATTGGTTCGGAACACAAGGAAATCGTCCCATTCCGCCCAAGCGACATCCAATAGATCGCGCCACAAGAAAAAGGCTTCGAAGCAATCGATCAGTTGCGGTAAAGGATTTTGACGGGCGGCGGCAGTGATCGTTGTCCGGTCGCCGAGTGCTATCTTTTTAAATTCAAGCATTCCGTGTTGCATTTTCCCCGCAAAGTTAAAAATTCTAAAGACAGCTTTTCTCCGAGTAAAGTTAATGTTTGAGTGCGGCCGACAATGGGCTTGCCTCGACCGGAAATTTTCTCAAGTGCGTCCCTGCATCGGGAGATTCGGTCTATTCCGGAGCAGAGTATTTTTTTCAAATAAACGCGGCAAGCACCGGCTTGCCGCGTTCTTCACATGTCGAAGCCCGTGAACCGTGCCGTTCGATCACGCATGTTGCACAAAATACTTCATGAATTGGGAACGCTCGTAGGTCACCGGATTGTCGATATTTTTGTAGTTGAGCACACCGATTGCATCCGACAGGCGCGGATAACCGTACGTTTCCATCCACGCTTCGACGTCGGCCAACATTTTTTGAACGATCCCGTTACCATGTTCATAGATCGTCGAGCAGATTTCGACGGCCGACGCGCCGGCTAGCAAAGCTTTTACGACAGCTTCTCCGTCGTGGATGCCGGTCGATGCAGCGAAGTCAATCCCGATGTCCTGAGCCGAAGCCAGTGCCACCCAACGCAGGACACTACGCAGTTCGCCCGGGGAACTGTAAACCGACGACGAAACAAGTTTCATCGCGTTGATGTCGATGTCAGGCTCATAAAAACGATTGAACATCACCACGCCCTTTGCCCCGCGGAAAGCAATTCCGGCCGTAATGTTGAGCAGGTTGGTAAACTGCCGCCCCAGTTTTACAGTCACCGGGATACTTACCGATTCGACCACTTCGGCGACGATTGCCAGGTAACGGTTTTCGAGTTCTTCCCCACTCGGTCTCTTATCGGTCGGAAGCAGGAAAATATTGAGTTCCAATGCGTCTGCACCGGCTTCTTCCAAGCGCTTGGCAAAACCGACCCACTCGCCCCTGGTCACGCAGCAGATGCTGGCGATCACGGGGATCAAGCATGCTTTTTTGGTGTCGGCGATTAGTTGCACATGCTGTTCGAGACGGTGTTGACGGGTATACTCGGCCAGGTAATCGTTGGCTTCGGGGTAGTCGCAGTAGTTGATCGCGGCCGATTCATGCATGATCTGCTCTTCAAAGAGCGATTTCAGGACGACGGCGCTTGCACCGGCGGCTTCGAGCGCCTTGATCCGTTCAAGCGAAGCGGTCAGGCCTGAACTGCTGACAATAACGGGGTTTTTCAGATTTAAGCCCAAATAATTGACGTTGAGTTGCTTCTCCATAATATTTAAATTTTTTCCTGTTTTTGAGGATTAGCCGGTTACCCGCCAAAAATATAACTTCCGACGCGCACCATCGTACTGCCGCAGGTGACGGCTAACGGCCAGTCGTCGGTCATGCCCATCGAGAGCGTGTCGAACGCCTCGTCTGTCGCAAAGACTGTGTTGCGGTAGCGGTCGAAACGTTCGCGGAGCGAGCAAAATTCCTGTTTGATCTGCACTTCGTCGTTGGTGTAAGTCGCCATCCCCATCAGCCCACGGATGCGGACATGGGTGAGCGCTTGGAAAGCACCCGAGGCGAAGTAGGCGTTAAGTTCTGCCTCGCCCCAACCGTGCTTCGACAGCTCGCGGGCGATAAAAACCTCCATCAGTACATCGATCCGGCGCCCGCACTTTTCAGCCTCACGATCGATCTGTTCAAGCAGTGCGGCCGAGTCGACCGAGTGGATCATCGCCACATAGGGGGCGATGTATTTTACGTTCTTGCGTTGGATCGAACCGATGAAATGCCACGCGATGTCGGTGGGCAACGCATCGTGTTTGTCCCGTAATTCCTGCGCCCGGTTTTCACCAAAAACCCGTTGGCCGGCATTGTAGGCTTCCCTGATCGCTTCAACCGGGTGGGTCTTGCTTACCGCCACCAGTTCCACTCCGGCGGGCAATTCCCGCCGCAAGGCTTCCAAACGCTCCCGGATCGACATTTTTATAGATTCGATTTTTGTTTTATATTTGTCAGAATAAATCCCTCCCGTATATGGGGAAACACTTACAAAACTAATTAATTTTTGCGAAATATGAACAAAAAAACGATTTTCGCCCCGATGTTGGCAGCGTTGCTGTTGTTACCCGCGCCACGTCCGCAGGCGTGTACCAACGTGTTGGTGACCAAGGGCGCTTCGAAGACCGGATCGACGATGATCAGCTACTCGGCCGACTCGCATCAACTCTATGGCGAACTTTACTATAAACCTGCAGCCAAATACGCACCTGGAACGATGATGGATGTTCGTGAATGGGACAGCGGCCGGTACCTCGGTCAGATAGCCCAGGTGGCTCGGACCTACTCGACCGTCGGCAACATGAACGAGTATCAGTTGGCCATCGGCGAAACCACCTACGGCGGCCGCGAAGGACTGGTCGACACAACCGGCCTCATGGACTACGGCTCGCTGATCTACATCGCCCTGCAACGCGCCAAGACCGCGCGCGAGGCGATCGCCGTGATGACCGGTCTGGTGGAACAATACGGTTATTATTCGAGCGGTGAATCGTTCTCGATCGCCGACCCGAGCGAGGTGTGGATCCTTGAGTTGATCGGCAAGGGCACCAAAATGCTCAATGGCCAAAATGCGAACAAAGGCGCCGTGTGGGTAGCCGTGCGGATTCCCGACGGCTATATCTCGGCCCACGCCAACCAAGCGCGTATCACGACTTTCCCGTTGAACGACCCGCAGAATTGCCTCTATTCTAAAGACGTGATCTCGTTTGCCCGCGAAATGGGTTTTTATAAGGGCGCCGATAAGGATTTCAGCTTTTCGGACACTTACGCTCCGCTGACTTTCAGTGCGATGCGCGGTTGCGAAGCCCGTGTGTGGAGCGTATTTAACAAGGTAACCCCGGGGATGGACAAGTACATCGATTATGCGATGGGCCACAACCCCGGGAACCGCATGCCGCTATGGGTGAAACCTCAGGAAAAACTGAGTGTCGGGGACGTGATGAACTTCATGCGCGACCATTACGAAGACACCCCGATGGATATGCGCAATGACATCGGTGCGGGCGGCCACAACAATCCCTATCGTTGGCGTCCGATGCAGTGGGAAGTAGACGGCAAGGAGTATGTCAACGAACGCGCCATCGCCACGCAACAGACCGGTTTCTGGTTCGTAACCGAATCGCGCGGTTGGCTGCCCGACATGATCGGCGGGCTCAACTGGTTTGGGGTCGATGATGCCGGCACGTCTTGCCTGACACCGATTTATTCGTCGGCCAACCGTGTGCCGTTGTGCTTCAAAGAGGGGAACGGCGACATGTTGACCTATTCGCCCACATCGGCCTTTTGGCTTTTTAACCGGGTGACCAATTTCGCCTATATGCGCTATGGTATGATCAGCGCCGACATACTCAAAGTCGTGAAAGGATTCACCGACGAATGTCTGACCGAAATCCCTGCCGTAGATGCCGCCGCCAAGATACTGTATGACAAGGATCCGGAATTGGCGCGTAACTTTCTGACCAACTACTCGGTGCAGCGTGCCGATCGGTTGTTCGAAACGTGGGATGCGTTGGACAAATACCTGTTGGTGAAATACATGGACGGCAATGTCAAGTTGGAAGGCCCCGAGGGGTTCCTCTACAACGACTTGGGCGGCAAGAC
>JAITVB010000138.1 GCA_031286025.1 Rikenellaceae bacterium | reverse complement strand
ACCCGGCCTCCTGTACCGCTATGGCGGTGCCGTTGCCGAAAGCGGCAATCAGTGGACGTCCGTTGACCGCACCTGGAAAATTGCCGGTCAACGTCGCCACATCCGACGGGCTGTAGAGGGCCACGATATCGTATTTCGTCAGGTCGATCCCCGCCGTGTCGGCGCTTACCGTGTGCGAGAGAATCACTTTGCCGTATTTGATCCTGAGTTTGTCGAGCGTCTTCGGGATCTCGGGCTTGTGCGAGTCGGGCAGCGGTAACAGGAAATGTTCGTCCTTGTGCTTGAGCACCACCTCCATCAATTCCGGGAAAGTCGATTTGCCGAAAAAGATTTTCCGTTTGCGGTAGACGATATATTTTTGGAGGTAGAGGGCGATCGCCTCGGTCACGCAAAAATACTTCATCGTTTCGGGCACCGTAGTGCGTGTCTCTCCGCAGATGTGAAAGAAATGGTCGATCGACGAGCGGTTGGTGAAGATAACTGCCGAATGGGCGAGGATCTCTATCCGTTGTGACCGGAATTCCTTGACACTGACCGGCTCGACCTTTATGAAAGGATGAAAATCGACCTTGATGTTGTATTTCGAGACCACTTCCTCGAACGGCGACCGTTTCTGCGCTCCGGGAGCGGGTTGGGAAATAAGAATGGATTTTACTTTCAAGCCCTTTTTGTTGTTAAGTTAATTTCCCGGCTACCTGACCGCTAACAAAACAAACCAGCTGACCGGCAGAAATTCGACGGCGCAAAGGTACAAAAACCACTGCAATAAAGAAATTTTTCGGACGACAAAGAATCGAAAAGTTTCGATAAGGTAGTATAACAAAAAGAATGACAGGAAGATGGCCAGAAACCATGCAACGGTGTTCTCGCCCGTTTGGTAACGAAATCCGAAGATCAGGAGCAGGGGAACACCGATGACCGAGGCGACAGCAAAGACAATTTTGTTAAGGTTCGAGAGTTCGCGGATCAGGTCGCGGCTGCCGGCCACCCACACGATGAGCCGGTGCAGCAGGTAACGGTAAAGACAGATCGAAGCGATCGCCGCAACGATCACCAGGGCGACGGCCCTGTTGAAAAACCGGAATGGTTCGGGAAAGGGATCGCCTGTCCCCGATTCGAGGTAAAGGGCGGTGAGCGCCGCCGTCAGTGCGAGTATCCCCATTCCGTTCGCGGTGCCGATAAAGATCCGGAAGAGGATGCTGCGGTCCTGTGCCGCGCTGTTCATCCGTGACCCGTTGACTGCCATGGAAAAAAGTCCGGGGACGAAACCGCGGAATTGGTAGACCAACACGGCAAACATGGCAAACACCACGAAGAGCATCCCCTGGAGCGCGGCCTGGTTGGCCGGGTCGGAAGCCGCCGCAGGCCGGATCTCGGTCCGGGCGTCGAGCGCCGGATTGAGCGTGGCTCGCGGGCCGAAGATCTGCGCCGGGTCGCCGTCCGGTCGGTACCTTGTCCCCTCCTCGACCGGCCCGAACAGCGCCGCCGAATCGAGCCAGGGCTCCGGCAGGGACGCGGTCGGCAGGCCTGCTCCGCCAACAGGCGAAGGATGAGCGGGGGTATCGAACGGTTGGCTTGGCATGGGCATTGGCCGACCCGCGGCAAGGACACTAAACGGAGCCGGGAAAACGTTACAAAAGTAACGGTTTTTCGATTTGTGCGCAAACCACGCCTTAAATGCGGATTAAAAGTGCGGAAAAGTGTTTGCGGTTCGGTGAAAATCACGTAACTTTGTATGATTTTAATGCGGGTTCTTAAAAATTCGAAAAATAAAATTCACGAACAATGATGACGATCTTCTTACAGGCAGAAGTGGCCGACACCCTGGCCCAAGCGACACAACAGGTAAAAACGATGGGCTTCGGCGAGTTGATCCTGGCCGGGGGATGGCTGATGATTCCGTTGGCGCTGCTCGGCGCTGCTTCCGTTTTTATCTTTTTTGAACGCTTCTGGGCCATCCGCAAGGCGTCCTCGTTCGACATGAACTTCATCAACCGCATCCGCGATTACATTTATGACGGCAAGATCGACGCCGCCATCCACCTGTGCAGAGAGACCAACTCTCCCATCGCCCGGATGATCGAAAAGGGGATCGAACGCATCGGCCGTCCGCTGAACGATGTCAACTCGTCGATCGAAAACGTGGCCAACCTCGAAGTGTCGAAGCTCGAAAGCGGGTTGCCGTTTCTGGCGACCATCGCCGGGGGGGCACCGATGATCGGGTTCTTGGGGACAGTACTCGGTATGGTTCAGGCTTTTATGAAAATGTCCGAAGCCGGCGGTGCGGTCGATATGACCATCCTTGCGAGTGGGATGTATACCGCGATGATCACCACCGTAGCCGGTTTGGTGGTCGGCATTCCGGCTTACTTCGGCTACAACTATCTGGTGGCCCGCATCGAGAAACTGGTCTTCCAGATGGAAGCCAACTCGATCGCCTTCATGGACCTGCTCAACCAACCGGCCGAAAAACGCTAACCGTCACCACCCCACAAAAATCTCAAGAAAAATGGCAATCAAGAGAGGCTCAAAAGTAGAAACGACGTTCGGGGCGGCTTCGATGACCGACCTGATGTTCCTGCTGTTGCTCTTCCTGATGGTGGCGACGACGCTCATCAATCCTAACGCGTTGAAACTGATGTTGCCCAAGAGCAGCAATAACCTCAAGGAAAAACCCTACACGACGGTGTCGGTCACTGCCAACCTCCACTACTATATCGAAACCACCCCGATTCCTTTCAACCAACTCGAACCGCAACTGCAGGCCAGGCTGACCGGTAAAGAGGAGCCTACCATATCGCTCCATTGCGATAAAAGCGTGCCGATCGACGAAGTGGTCAAGGTGATGAACATTGCGAAGAACAACAATTACCGGCTCATATTGGCGACAAGCCCGGAATAACGATGACCCCGATCCAGGTAAAGGACAACAAAGGGAATGCGATAGCGGCGGGAGCTACGGCGCTTTATGCCGTGCTGTGGTTGCTGTTGGCGCTTTTCCTAACGTTCGACCCGGGTAGCGAGATCGTTTCGGGCGAAGGCATCCTGATCAACTTTGGCAACAGCGAAACGGGGTGGGGCGATGAAGACCTGCCGACGAACGACCGGTTTGCCAATGCGGCCGCGGCGTCGCAGTCCGCGACAGTTTCGTCGCAGCAGGACGTGCTGACGAGCGACCGGGACGATACGCCGGCCATTGCACCGGCGCGGCGTCCGACCACCCAATATCCGACGCCTTCGACTCATCCGACCAACCGCCCATCGCCGACGCCGCCTGTCGAACAACCGCGGCAGGTGAACCAAAACGCCCTGTTCCCGGGGCGCGGCGGTGGGAATGCCGCATCGGAAGGGGTGACAGGGGGCGCGGGCAATCAAGGCAACCTGGCGGGCGATCCGGCCGGTAGCCATAGTGGCGCGGGGTTGGGAACGAGTGGGATTTCGTATGATCTGAACGGCCGTTCGATCGTGGGGGTGTTGCCCAAGCCTGATTATTCGGAGCGCGAGGAAGGGCGTGTGGTGGTTGAGATACGTGTTGATCAGCAGGGCGATGTGGTGAATGCGGCTTACCGCTCGGTAGGATCGACGACCGCCAACAGCAAATTGGTGGCGGCGGCACTGCTGGCGGCGCGGCAGGCGAAGTTCAATACGGATCCGAGTGCTCCTTTCCCGCAGGTGGGTACGATCATCTACAACTACCGGATGAATTGACGGTGTGTTTCCGCACAGGGAGTTCCCAAGGAAGTCACCCCGGAAAAACTTCGTTTTTCCAAAAAATTTTGGCGCCGCTTTTTATAAAAAGCGGCGGTTCTTTCGCGTAGCCGCTCTCTTGCCTATGCCTTCCCGAAATTTTCCGGAATCTTCAGGAGTCGAATAATCAAAAATCCCGGAATCGTGCAAACCAACACCCAGACGAAGAAATTCACATAGCCCACCGTCTCCTGTATCCACCCTGAAAACATCCCGGGAAGCATCAGCCCCAAGGCCATAAATCCGGTGCAAAGCGCATAGTGGGCCGTCTTGCTCGCCCCCTCGGCAAAAAGGATCAGGTAGAGCATAAACGCCGTGAAGCCGAATCCGTAACCGAACTGCTCGATCACCACACAAGCCGAAATCGTCACGATCGATTCAGGTTGCGCCAACGCCAGATAAAAGTAAGCGAAATTGGGCAGGTTCATCGCACAAACCATCCACCGGATCCACGCCTTCAGCCCCTGCCGCGAAACGGCAATCCCGCCGATGATTCCGCCCGCCGTCAAGGCAATCACCCCCAGTGTGCCATAAACCACACCGTAAGTTTCCGGCGGCAGGCCCAATCCCCCCGCCTCGCGCGCATCCAACAGAAATGGCGAAGCGATTTTTAACAGTTGCGACTCGGCCAAGCGGTAAACCAGAATGAACGTCAGCGCCGCCCCGATTCCCGGTTTGCGGAAAAACGACACGAATGTTTCGCCGAATGCCGCCCACGGCCCTTCATCGGCATGGGCCGCCACATCGCCCGTCGGACGCGGCAACACCGCCCGGTGATACAGGAAAAACAGTCCGAACAGCACCGCCAGGATACCGAACGTGATCGACCAAGCCGCCTGCATATTCCCGATCCGATCCCATCCAACCAACCGCCCGGCCAACACCACCACGCCCCCCTGACCCGCCACCGAAGCGATCCGGTAGAACGTGTTGCGGATGCCTACAAAGTAAGCCTGCCGTTTCGATGTCAGCCCGATCATATAAAACCCGTCGGCCGCAATGTCATGCGTTGCCGAACTGAATGCCAACAACCAAAGGAAAACCAGACTATACCGGAAATAATCCGGCCCCGGCAGCACCAACGCCACCCCCGCCAACGACCCGCCGATCATCAGTTGCATGATCAGGATCCACCATCGCTTGCGCCTGAAAATATCCACCAACGGACTCCACAGCGGTTTCACCACCCAAGGCAGATACAACCAACTGGTGTAAAACGCGATCTCCGCGTTCGAAATGCCCAACAACTTGAACATCACGATCGCAACCGTGGTCACGACCACATTCGGCATCCCCTCCGCAAAATAAAGCGTTGGAACCCAAAACCAGGGATGACCCCTATCTCGTTTTTTCAAAACAACCCATTTTTCCCGCGAAGATACGCAAAACCCTCCTAAAAAGAGCAGAATGCGGCTAAAATGAGCCAAGTGCCAGTCAGATTCCACTGAGCGAAATCCAGGCGAATCCGGAAATCGGCCCCGACAATCAGAGCCCGTGGTGCTGCGCCGGAAACAGATATTCAAAAAAGAGAGGTTGCCGTAAAGGCAACCTCTCTTTTTCATTGGGATCAGGCTATTCCGCCGGAGCGGCCCAACCCGGGTTCTGTTGGCCGGAGATGGCCGGGTTGACGCCGAATTCGGATTGCGGGATCGGCCACAGAATCTTGTCGTCGTCCCACTTGATCGTCATTGTATGACCGCCCGGCCCGAGGGGCATGTCCGACTGCGAATCGCGGGTCACGGTCAGTTTCCAACGCTTGATGTCGGGCAGACGGCCGCCTTCGCCGATCATTTCGCGAACGCGTTCGTCCCGGATCGCTTTCATTACGGCATCCTGGGTGGCGGGAACCGGAGTGATCGGCGCCAAACCGCGCGATGCGCGCAATTCTTCCAAGGTCGTCATCGCACCGACATAGTCCGGGGCCGACTTCAGGGCCTGGGCTTCGGCCTTGCTCAGCAACATTTCGGCCATACGGAATACTTTCGGCTTGTTGTAATAGTTCGGCGAAGTGGAAGAAACACGCAAGTCGGTGTTGCCGAAGAATTTACGAAGCTGAATGGCTCTCACGACACTGCCGGCTTCGTTTGTCGCCCCCAACCACCCGTCGTACAGGTAAAGCCCCCAACGGTAATCATTGTCACGGTCATAGAGGTCGACAACCCACTGTTCGGGAATGTAGCCGGCCGTAGTTGTGGTGACTCCATCCAAGGTGCCGGTCAACTGATAGTAGTCGGTCGATTGCATGGCGGCAGCCAGATCCAACGAGGTGAGCTGAAACTGGAAGATGGTTTCGGTCGAAGTATCCGAGAGCCACATTGCTTCCAGATTCGACTTCGAAGCGATCAGTGGATATGTGCTTCCCAGTGCGTTGACAGCCGCGATCACGCCGTCATAGTTGTGCATGTCGAGGTAAACCTGGGCCTTGAACGCGTTGACGCAATCCCTGGTCAGATAAACCGCGTTCTGCGAGCCGGCGGTCGTGATCAGCGCCTCGGCGGCGGCGATATCGTCCGTGATCTGCTTGTAAAGGGCTTGCATGTTTTCACGGCCCGTGGAAGGACTGACCGGATCGAAGTCCAATTTTACAGGCACCCCGTAATCGGTCGCGGCCGAAGCCGGTTCGTAGTCCTTGCAATAGCGCAGTGCCAGATGGCGGTAAGCCATCGCGCGGAGCAACAACGCTTCGCCCTTGTAGTTCTTCAGGGCTGCGGCGTTGGCGGGATAGCTGGCGATGATGTCGTCGATATTGGTCAACATAAAGTTCGCCTTGGAAATGACCTGATAATGGGCTTCCCAGTCCGTAACGAAATCCAAGTTCTTTTCCGTGTTGGTCCAACGATAGAAGAACCCGCCGCGGTTACCCGAGTAGTTGGTTTCATTTACCAGATCGGCCTGGTAATCGGCCCAATAGTTCGCCTGCCCCGAAAAGAGGAGTCTTGCGTAACGGTACATCGAACTTCTTACCGCAGCGGCATCGGTGGGGGTTTCGACGTTCTCCGACCCCATTTTCACCTTGGGAGGATAGTCCAACGAACAGGAGTTCATCCCCGCTACGGCCCCCGACAGCATCAAAACTGAAATTATTCTTTTCATATGTTTCCTTTTTTCTTTTTATTCGGTTAAAATGTCAGTTCAATCCCGAACGTATACTGCCGCGTGTTGGGATAGTTGTCGAGAGTAAACATTGCGTCGACTTCCGGATCGAGACCGTTATACTTGGTGATCGTGACCAGGTTGCGTCCCCCGACGAAAACACGTGCATCGGAGAGGAAACCGGTCTTTTTCAACACCGACTTCGGCAACGCATAGCTGAGCGTCAGGTTCTTCAGGCGGATGAACGAACCGTCTTCGAGCATGTGCGTACTTTCGTAGGGCATATCATAGCCATAGCTCAAGGCCGGATAGCGGGCGTTGTCGCCGGCTTTCTTCCAATAGTTGAGGGCGCCGGTCGACTGGTTCACCGACCCGTCGGCAAACCCCGGGTTTTCCGAGAAGTAGAGGGTGTTGTTCCACATCCACTTGTCGAAGACGCCGGTCCAGTCCATCGAGAAAGTCAGGCCACGCCAAGTAGCCGTGAAGTTCCATCCGGCCGTGTAGGGGGCGAACCACGATTTGCCCGTCTCGATATAGGGAGCGGTATCGAAATCGTTGGTGTAGCCGCCCTTGCCGTCGTTCCAACGCCAGTCGCCCGTTGCGGGATCGACGCCCATGTATTCCTTCAGCTTCCATTCGCCGATCGTGTGGCCGATCTTCATGATGTTGAAGCCGTCGGGGTCATAGGGATACTCTTCGAGGCCGTCGAAAAGCGAGGTCACTTCGTTGTGGTTGTAGTTGAAGGTTCCCCGGGTCGAAACGAGCCAGTTCTTGTTCCGGAGAATGGTATAGTCGATCGTCAGGTCGATCCCGCGGTTGACCATCTCGCCGACGTTCGACGCGATCGTGGCGAAGCCGGACGTGCGCGGCACCGGTTTGTTGAGAAGCATGTCCGAAGTTTTTCGGTCATAAAGATCGATCTCGATGTTCAATTTGTTCCAGAATCCCGCGTGTATGCCGAGTGTGCTCAGGCGCTGCGATTCCCATCCGAGGTTGGAGTTTCCCGCACTGTCGGGGTTCCATCCCGACTTACCGTCGTAGGTCGTGGCGGCCAACGTGGCGTATTGGGCATATTCGCCGATATTGGAGTTCCCCGAGGTGCCGGTGCTGAACTTCATCGAGAGTCTCGACAACCAGTCGGCGTTCTGCAGGAAGTTTTCCTTTTTCAAGTTCCACATCACCCCTGCCGAGTAGAAGGTGGCGGCTTGGCGGTTCTTCCCGAAGCGGGAGTCGCGGTCGGTGCGGAGCGAGAAATCGACGTAATACTTTTCGCGGAAATCGTAATCGACGCGACCGAAGAACGAATAGTACGCCGACTCGGTGAGCGTAACGGGCGGGGGAGCCTGGATCGAAACACCCTGGTTAAGATACATGAAACGGGAATCCTTAACCCCCATCATGCGCAGGTTGGTGTATTCGGAGTTGCTGTATTTGCCTTCCTGGCCTGCCAACGCGATGAACGAATGGTCTTCGGCCACCCTGAATTTGTATTCGATGGTGTTGGATAGCGTCCAGTTGTAGTTGCGCTGCCATCCCTGTTGTACCCAACCCGAGCCGTTGGCATGCACGTAATCGGGCGACGACGTGTTCTTGGTGTTGTTGTCGAACGCGTTGACGGCGAGGTTGGAACGGATGTTCAGGTTCTCGATCGGAGTGAGCTGTACGAAAGTCGATCCGTTGAGTTGGAGCCTGTTCTTGTTGCGGGGGAAGAGGTTGTCGAAAACCAACGGACTGGGATATCCGCCCGTATAATCAAGGATCTGAATCTCTTCGCCGTTTTCGTCGTATGCCGTCTGATAGTGGGGGATCAGTATGGCACCGTTGGCGGGGTTGGTAAACCAGTTGCCAAAGTTGTCGACGTCTTGCGAGTTGGTCGAATTGTAATAGCTCAACCCGATATTGGCGCCGGTGCGCAGCCATTTCTGGGCTTGCGATTCGACGTTGGCGCGGAAGGTATAGCGGGTCATTCCCGATTGTTGGGTCACCCCGTCCTGATTCAGATAACTTCCCGAGAAGTGGTAAGCCGTCTTCTCGCTGCCGCCGGTCACCGACAGATCGACCTGGTTCATCGGTGCGGGTTGGTAAATCTCGTTGAACCAATCGGTGTCGCCAAAGGCGTTGAGCTCTGCCATGTCGTTTTGGTCGATCACCCCGAGGTCATACAGATACTGGGTATACTGGTTGGTGCTCATCGCCTGGAGGCGGGGTTTGGCCACCGTCGAAACCGAGTATTGCTCCTTCAGGGTTACCTTCACGCCTTCGTCCACGTTGCGGCGTCCCAGTTTGGAAACGACGTAGATAACGCCGTTAGCGGCCGACGAACCGTAGATCGAGGTCGACGAAGCGTCCTTAAGTACGTTGATGCTTTCGATGTCGCTGGAGTTCATGGCCAACAGGGTACCCGTGGTGATCGGCGAACCGTCGAGCAGGATCAGCGGCTCTTTGCTGGAGGTGGTGTTCAATGTACCGATCCCGTGGAGGCGGAAAGTCGAAAGCGCGTCGGGCTCACCCGAAGAGGTCATTACCGAAAGTCCGGCCACCTGGCCCTGCATAGCGTCCATTATGCTTGTCGAAGGACGGTCGGCCAGTTTGGCCGCGTCAACCTTGTCGACCGAACCGATCACCGTTCCGGCCTTTCTCGGTGCCGATCCGTAGGCGACGACCACCTCGATCTCTTCGGCGTTGGCAATCAGCTTGGCATTGATTTGGGTACGCCCGTTGATCTCCTCCGTCAGGGAGATCATCCCGAGCAGGGAGAATTCGAGGATGCCCCGGGCGGGGGCAGTGATGGCGTAGTTGCCGGAAGCATCGGTGGTCACCCCCTGTTGGGTGCCGGAAACCATCACCACCGCACCGACGATCGGGTTGCCGTCTTCGCCGACGACCCTGCCCGTCACCTGTACGTTCTGAGCGAACGTCTGCACGCTCGCCAGAAGCACAACCAAGAGTGTTAGTGTAAATTTTTTCATAAGCGTTTTTTTGTAGTTAGTAACTGTGAAGAATCTTTCGTGTAATCGGTATCCAATGCCTGTCTCCGCCGGGAAACATAATGTAGATTATGCACTTATAAAACATTCATCTCAAAACTTTCCCTTTCTGAGCCTTGGTGCTTACATCGGTTTTTTTTGTTTTTTCCGGCTCTCCCGCCCACCAGTCTTTGGTTATCCTTTCCGGGATTATCCTCCCCCTATGCCATCTGTCTGTTTTTTAGTGTATTGTGATGCCATCCCCTGCGTTCAACTGTTGCGGATATAATCTACATTATGTTTCCTGGCCCAAAACTTCTCTTGTAAAAGAACTTGCAAATACGGGCGGATTTGTTATTCCGATACTTGCCCGCGCCCCTTTTGTCATAAAAAAGCAACACAAAAGCAGTATTTAAACTGATTCTGATTAACAAAGGTAAGAAATTTTTATAAATTCTTCACATTTGCACATACCAAAATTAAAAAACGCACGTTGTCGGATTTTACAAACCCTTTTTAGGAAAGAACCAAATATTTCGAAATCTAATCGCTTTTGATCTCCCGCATTACAATCGATAAGATTCTTATCCCTGTTTTATTTTTGTTTTTTTATCATAAATTGAGTGGATTTATCGCATTCGCGGGATGTTTTGTACAAAAACCGGCCTCACCAAAGCCGGGATACGCCATAAAATTCCGTTCCGGCCGGAAAAGAAAGCGGCAGGACAGGGGGCGGGATGGCTAAAATTCAAAATTATTCCCTAACTTTGTCGGTCTGGCGTATGAAGCGCCACGTCCCGGCCATACGATTCCCGATGAGAAACGACACCCTGAGATATATGCTTCTGATCGCAGCTTCGCTCTTTTTCTGCAGCGGGCTTTTCTGGCGTTGTGCGAACATCTCGCCCACCGGGCCGCAGGGGGGGCCCAAGGACACGATCCCGCCGAAGATGGTGCGTGCCACTCCCCGGCGGGAAACGACCGATTTCACGGCTAAAAGCGTCTATATCGAATTTGACGAATACGTCCAACTCAAAGAGCAGCAACAGGAGTTTTTCACCTCTCCGCTTATGGCCAAGAAACCGACTTTGAGCATCAAAAACAAAGGCGTGTTGGTCGAGATCACCTCGCCGCTCGAAGAAAACACCACCTATGCGCTCAATTTCGGGAAAAGCATCGTCGACCACCACGAATCGAATCCGGCAACGGGCTTCACCTATGCGTTCTCGACGGGGCCCACGATCGACTCGATGCTGATGTCGGGAGCGGTGGCCAACGCCGAAACGGCCGACACGGTCAAGAATGCCTTCCTGTTCTTCTTCGACACGAGCCACCTGGTTCGGGGCGACGGCTATGACTCGACGATCTTCAGGGCCCGTGCGGCGGCAGTGGGCCGGACAATGCCCAACGGAACCTTCGTACACGAGCATCTCAAACCGATCGACTACCAGGTCTATGCGATGATCGACAACAACGGCAACGAAATCTACGACCCGGGCGTGGACCACATCGGATTCCTTGACAGCACGCACAATCCGGCCCGTATGCCGTCGTTCCGGATGTGGTACGACTCAACGCTGATGTATACCGTGGCCGAACCGCAGATCTTCCTGAAAACGTTTGTCGAAAAGGCGTTTCGGCGCAATTCGCTCAGCGACCACAAACGGCCCGGGCCGCAGCAGCTGATGTTGCGTTTTTCGGCCGAGTATCCGGTGATCGAAAGCCTGCGCCTCAACGGCGTCGACTCGTCGGCCCTGATCCGCGAATACGCCAGGGTGACCCGCGACTCGATCTTCTACTGGATCAACCGGCCGAAGACAGAGCTACCCGATACGATTACCGGCGAAATCACTTACCTGGCCCACGACAGCACCGGGACGCTCTTGCCGCGCACCCAGGAACTGAAATTCATCCACACCCCGCCCAAGACCGCCGACAACAACAAGAAAGACGACCAGGCACGGGCCGAACGTCCGCCCCGCGAGGGAGGATGCCGTTTTTGGCCTTGGAACTGGGGCAAACGCAAAGCTCCGGCCACGACCGTTGCGGCTACGGCCGACTCAATGGCAACAGCCGCCCCGGCGGCCGATTCGGCCGCGACGGCTCGGTTGGCGGGAGATTCGACCCTGTTGCCCGGGGCAGGCCCTCTGCCGGCCGATTCATTGGTAGCCGATACAGCCCAAAAGGAAACGCTCAAAACGACGATCAACGCGGGGTCGCCCCTGATGCCCTACGACAGGGTCGACATCTCGTTCGACCTGCCGTTGGCCGAAACCGACCTGACAGGGATCGCCCTCACCCGCACCGACGCCCGCAACGCGAGACACACCGCCACGTTCACTGTCGAACGCGACACGATGAGCATCCGCCGATACGTCCTTTCATCGGATTGGCGACGAGGCGAGAAATACCAGTTGCTGATCCCCGCCGGCGCTTTCTGCGACATCAACGGCGTGGCCAACGACACCCTCCGGCAGGAGTTCACGGTGGCCGAGGCCGACAAATACGCTAGCATCACGGTCAACCTGACCGGCACCACCCCGGGATATAACTACATCATCCAGGTGATCGAAGAGAAAGCCAAGAGTGTGGCGCGCGAAATGCTGCGTACGCAGGCCGGAAAGAACACGATCGAGTTCGTTCCGCCGGGCAACATGCGGGTGCGCTTGATCGAAGACCGCAACGCCAACGGCCGTTGGGACCCGGGCGATGTGGTGCGCAGACGGATGCCCGAACGAGTCGAGTTCTATTTCGACCCGCCGACCAAAAAACAGACGATGCTCACCCGGATCAACTGGGATGTGGCGATCGACATAGACGCCTCGACCTTTTTCGAGCCGAAACCGCCTGTACACCATGAAGCGGCACCGGATGCCTCCGAATCGGACGAGGAAAGGACCGGCCATGAACAGCCGATGGAAGAAAACGCGGCCGTTGAAACAGAGCATGATCCCGAAGTTGGTCGTTCCCTCCCCGAAGAAGTCGAAAAAGGACAAATCGAAGAATAACGCTACCCGACGATGAAACTGAAAAGCATATTGGTATTGACTGCCACGTTGACGCTTCTGACCGCAAGCCTGTCGGCCGGAGCGCAGCATTACATCGGTGTGCGCGGGGGAACGGGAGCGGGTAGGGCCCGCTTCGAACCTTCGCGCGAAATCCGTTTCCTGGGAGGG
>JAITVB010000137.1 GCA_031286025.1 Rikenellaceae bacterium | reverse complement strand
AACGACGGAACGGGATTGCAGGTTGTCGGCATACACGGATCACGCAACCAACTCTACACAGAGTAACAAATCTACTCGCTGAAATTGTTACACTGACTATACTCACTTCAACGGGCAATCCATGCGAGAGCGAACATAAAGGCTGCTGACAGTCTAACCGCAGCCGAGCAAAGGGATATTTGAAAATATCCGTAGCTTATTAGGGGTTTTTCCGGGCCGCATCCCTTCGGGACGGTGAAAAACCCCCAATAAGGCAAAGAGGCTTCGCCCCTCTGCACTCCCCGACGACGGCACAAGTAAGCCGTCGGAGCGGTCGCAGACCGCAGAACGGGCGGGAACAAAGGTATGATTTCCCGCCATAACCACCTCGCTGATGGTAGAAAAATCATATTGGCAGGAGTGGTTCCCTAAAAATAACCGCGCCCGTTGGCGCACATATAAAGATTTAGAATTATGGGCTTCGCCGTATTGCATATCGACAAGGCATCGGGCAACGATGCCGCCATGACCGCCCACATCGAGCGGACTATCGACCCGAAGAACGCCGACAGGGAACAGACGTTCCTTAACAGACGACTGGTCGAATACCCCGCTGGGATAGAGAACCGCACGCAGGCAATCACACACCGCATCGAGACGGCAGGCATCACCCGAAAGATCGGCACGAACCAAGTCCGGGCGTTGCGGGTCATGCTCTCCGCCTCACCGGAGGATATGGAACGCATACGGGCAACGGGGCGGCTCGACGAGTGGTGCGCCGATAGCGTAAAGTGGTTGCGGGACACGTTCGGGAAAGATAATGTCGTTTCCGCCGACCTGCACCGGGACGAGCAAACGCCCCACATCCATGCAACGGTAGTACCTATCGTTTCCAGTGAGAGAAGAAAGAAAGCAGCAAAGGCCATCGACCCCGACTCGAACAAGCGCACCTATCGCAAGCGACCCGTCAATGCCGTCCGCCTCTGTGCTGACGACGTGATGACCCGCGACAACCTCGAACGTTTCCAAGACACCTACGCCGAAGCGATGGCCAAGTACGGACTGCAACGTGGTATTCGAGGTTCGGATGCCCGGCACATATCCACGCCGCAGTATTACCGGGATATGTACGAAAAGAAGGAAGAATTGAAATTGGATGTCGCCGACCTCGAAGAACGCAAACAGGAGGTGAACGACAAAATCCGCGACCTGTACGACCGAAAAGACGAGGTGCGGGAGAAGTTTATCGATATGCACGAACGCAACAAACAGAAAGAAAACGAAATAACAGAGAAAGAGCAGCGTTTGGAGCAGCTCCAACGGGATTACGAGCCATACAGTGCGCAGGACGATCTGAACCTGTTGACGGATGTATTCCCGAACACGAGCGAAAACCTGCGGATCGCCAAACTATGCAAGGGCATGGGACTGGCGATGGATGCTATTCGGAAACTGTTCGGCGGCGAAACGATCACCGTAACGGGCAAGCTCCATTCCCCCGAACACGACCGCGATTTCGACGTACAGGAGGCTAAACTGCAACTCACGAGCGACCTGAGCGCGTCGAACACACCGCACACCCCCAACGCCCCCGCCAATACGAACAGGCTCCGCCTCTCCCTCAACGGGCAGAACATCCTCGACTGGTTCCGTGAGCAATTCGAGAAGCTCCGGCAGGCAAGGCCGTACATCCGCCAACCCGTTCAGCCGAAACAGAAGAAAGGTTGGGGAATTTAGCCCGTATATCGAGGAGATTTTGTAACTTTGCCACATTACGGAATGTAACAAACGAATAATCATGTCAAGAGCAACGACAAAGCCCGATCTGATAACTGCCGCAGGTGAGCAGTTCGACAAGTTGTGGAAACTCATCGGGTCGATGAGCGACGAACAACAAAACGCCGCATTCAGTGACGAAATGGCCTCGGCCGGCAAGGAGGCGCACTGGAGCAGGGACAAAAACTTGCGCGATGTGCTCATACACCTGTGGGAGTGGCACGGGCTGCTGCTCGATTGGGTGTCGGCGAACCAAAGCGGAGTGACGAAGCCGTTTCTGCCGGAACCGTACAACTGGAAAACCTATCCGGCGATGAACGTCGGGTTTTGGGATAAACACCAAAACACGCCGCTGGCCGACGCGAAGAGTATGCTGCGAGAGAGCCACAACAAGGTGATGGCACTGATTGAAACCTTTTCCAACGACGAACTGTTCGCCCGGAAGCATTTCGCGTGGACAGGCACATCGACGCTGGGTGCGTACTGCGTTTCGGCCACCGCAAGCCACTACGAATGGGCGATCAAAAAATTCAAACTGCACGTCAAAACGTGGAAGTAACGGCGATAAAATACAAGGTATAACCAATAAGGGATACTAATGGACAAATTATTATTATCTGTGATTATCGGACTTGTTGCGGGAGTTGTCGATATTATTCCGATGATAGTGCAAAAACTACCGAGATATTCGACAATCGCCGCATTTTTCTACTATTTCTTCATCTCAATAGTTATCGTGAACATCGACCTGCCTCACATTCCGTGGTGGTTGGAGGGTGGGTTTATTTCGTTTGCACTGATGATACCTATGCTGATACACATCGGGCATACGGACAAAAAACCATTGCCGATAATCACCGCTAATTCAATTGTCATCGGGACTTTGGTCGGAATTGCGGGGCATTTCTTCAGTTGATTCATGGAAGTGTCTGTGGTGAAGTGCAAACCCTATTCAGGCCGTGTTCCTGCTTGTGGCGTGTTCTGCGGCGGATGTCCGGTCTACACCCGCGACAGGAAACCCTGCCTCGGCGCAGAAGTCAATCGGGCAAGGTGCGAAAGATGCAAATCGTACCACCTGTGCTGTCTCAATAGGGGCGTAATCCATTGCTTCCAATGCAATATTTTCCCGTGTGCCCGGTTCCGGTCGTTTGCGAGGAGTTGGCTCAAGTACGGGCAAGACCTGATCGCCAACCAACTGCGGCTGAAAGCCGATGGTATAGAGGCGTTTTTGGTACACTACAATACCGAAGGGAAGGAATAACCCTTTCTTCATCCAGACACGAAGGTACGTTCCGATACTGAAACGGCAACGCCAAGCCTGCGGGTTTTCCGCGAAATCTCCACACCTGCGCTACGCTACGGGTAGTATTTCCCGCAAAAGCGTTGCCTTATTCATCCTCTCTGCGGATGGGGTGTTTACCGGATAAAGAAAGAAAAAATATGCAGGTGGTTGTGCGGTTCCCTGGAAATTACCTATCTTTGCCATTGAGTTATTTGACGTGCGAAAACCCGCAAAGAGCGGAAATAAGAACGGTTGCCAGATCGTTACCCAACTCGCCACAAAATCCGATTAAAAGCCTGTTATCGCGGGTGTTACTCTTTAAAGTACGAAGTTAGCGAAAAAAGCGGCAATAGAAATTTTTCAACAAGAACGTCGCTTTGAAAAATCGGACGTTCCGTCAAAACAGCGATTCGGCAATCCGAACCACCTCGTCCGCATCGGGCTCAAGCCCAAAAACATGCGCCGGTTTCAGATAAGAAAGCGATTTCCCTGATTTGAACAGGCCTTCGCCGCCGCCAGTGATATTGAGCATAATCACGGCATCGCGTTCGACCTCGCCATTGGCCACAGTTTTCAACAACGTAGCCACCGCTACCGCCGGAGCGGAATGAATATCAACGCCTTCAAGTCGTTCGAACAGCGCCGCCGCCTGTCGCGCCTCATCGTTCGTGGCATAAAGCACGTCGCCGCGAGTGGCTTTCACCGCGTCATACATCCCGCCGACGATCGAATAGGGCGGCTTGCGGTTCGACAGCACCTTGGCGTCGATCTCCTCGACATGGGTGCGTGCCAGATTGTCGTCATACGGCAGCATGGTTCGCGACCCCGCCCGCCAGGCGTGGTGCATCGGCAGGAACGGCGCATTCTGCGACACCATCAGCCGCGCGGTGTGCGATCCGAAACGCCCGTCGGCAATCAGTCGCAGGTTGGCCTCCCACGCTGCGATGGCCCCGGTACCGCTCCCCACGGCTTGGAAGTAATAGTCGGGAATCCGCCCAATAGTGGTCGTGGCAGATAGAAACGTCGTCCCCATCCCGTCGCGCCGGGCAATGTTTTTTGCCCCGCCTTCGGCCAGAAACCGTGAAGAGCGTAGCGCTAAATTACTCAGGTGAATGGCATCGAAATAGTCGCCCCCGCTTTGCGCGGCGATCAGTTTTACACAGTCGTTCAGCGACCGCTCAAACCACAATGCGTCGAGATTGTCCTCGGGCACACAAAGCAATAGCGGGATCTGGTTTTCAGAACAAACTTTCGCGAAAGCCCGAGCCGTATTCCCGGCCGAAGCCACGACAAGTACTTTCCCGCAGGCTGGATCGAGGCGTCCCCCGACGGCATAGGCTTCCGTTTCTTTGAACGAACAGGAGGTCATCGCCGCCCCGCGTTCCGGAAAATAGCCGTTGAACGTGATCCACAGGTTTTTCAGGCCAAGATGTTCTGATAAATTCGTGCTCTTGTACGTCACCGGCGAAGCCGATCCCCGCAGCATTCGGCTCACGGGCAGCCAGTCGGCAAAACGATAGATGCCACAAGCCATATCTTTGACCTCCAGTTGCCGCTTTTCGTAAACGGCTCGTACGAGCGCGGGTTCGCCCCCTTGCGGGTCTTCCAACGTCCAACCTTCGTCCGGAAAGATGCGGCCGGTGGCAACGTTTTCGAGTTGGTAGCGGGTAGGGGTGATCGGTTCCATGTCGACAGATTTTCGTTATTGCGACAAAATTACGAACCCCGGTGCGGAGTTCGGTAAGTACAAATACCTATTTTCCGATCGGTCGGTTTTCGCGTGCCTCTCAAATCGGTTTTTGCCCGCAGGTTCTGCCCGTAAGGTTTGCATCTTTATGAAATCTTCGCTATTTTTACCCAAACGTAAATTTTCAAAACCCCATATAATGAATCGCCGTTGTATCCTTTCTGCGCTGATTGCTTTGTGTGTGTGCCCGACCGTGCTGACGGCCCAACAACTGCGTGACTGGGAAAATCCAGCCGTGCTCGAAATCAACCGTCTGCGCCCCCGTGCTTCGTTCGTTCCCTATAACGAGGGGGAACGCCCGGGCCAGAGTGCCAATAAGATTTCGTTGAATGGCACCTGGCGTTTTCACTGGCTGCCGACGCCCGACCAGATGCCTCCCGAATGGGGTTGGCAGAAGCCGGACTTCGAAGATGACGGTTGGGCCGATTTTCCCGTGCCTGCGAATTGGGATGTCAATGGCTTCGGCACGCCGATCTACGCCAGTGCCGACTACTCCTTCATCAAAGATCCGCCGCGCGTGACAAACACCCCGCCCACGCGCTACACAGCCTACAAGGAGCGTAACCCGGTGGCCAATTATCGCCGTTGGATCGAAGTGCCCGAAGGGTGGAGCAAGGGCCGGATCATCCTCCACTTCGGCGGCGTTCAGAGTGCTTTTTATGTGTGGATCAACGGCCAACGCGTCGGTTACAGCCAAAGCAGTATGGACGCCTCGGAATTCGACGTCACAGGTTACCTCTCGCCCGGTAAAAACCTGATCGCCCTCGAAGTCTACAAATATTGCGACGGCAGCTACCTCGAAGACCAGGATATGTGGCGCTTCGGCGGCATCCACCGCGAAATCTTTTTGTATACCACGCCGAAATTGCGTATCCGAGACTTTGCGGTACGTACGGTTCTGGACGAGAATTACAAAAACGCAGCGCTTCTTGTCGAGCCCGAGTTAGAAGCGGTCGACGATGTTTCAGCTCGTGGCTATATGCTTGAAGCTCAGTTATACGACCCCTTCGGTCGCAACGTGTTCCCGGAAGCGTTGACCCAGGACGCGGTGCCGGTGCTTAATGCCAATCACAGCGCTTCTGTATTGGTCGAACGCACGCCCCAACGTGGTCCGAGCAAATTCGGTTGGTTTTCCGCCGAGATCGAATCGCCCCTAAAATGGACGGCCGAAACGCCGCACCTTTATGAATTGGTGTTGACGTTGAAAGATCCCGATGGGAAAATTGCCGAAAAAGCCTCGTGCAAAGTTGGTTTTCGTGACATAAAGATCGAAGGCGGCGTCTTCAGGATTAACGGCCAACCCGTGAAGTTGCGCGGCGTGAACCGCCACGAGCACGACCCGTGGCAGGCCAAGGTGGTGAGCGAAGAAACGATGATCCGCGATATCGTGCTGATGAAGCAGGCCAACATTAACGCCGTGCGTACGGCCCACTACCCGCACAACACGCGTTGGTACGAACTCTGCGACGAATATGGCCTCTACGTGATCGATGAGGCCAATATCGAAACCCACGGCCTGCGCGGCTATCTGGCGCAGCAACCCGAGTGGGCGGCATCGTTCCTCGATCGTGGCATCCGCATGGTCGAGCGCGACAAGAACCACCCGTCGATCGTCATCTGGTCGCTTGGCAACGAGTCGGGCTACGGGCCCAATCATGCAGCCCTGTCGGCGTGGATTCGCGAATTCGATCCGACCCGACCCATTCATTGCGAAGGGGCGCAGGGCCCCGTGACCGATCCGTCGGGGGTCGATTTCACGAGTCGCTTCTATGCCCGCGTGTTGTCCGACTATCTGAATCCGCAGCGCGAAGGCCGCGAGGAAGCTGAACGCCCCGAGAACGCCCGTTGGGAACGCTTTTCGTTGTTGGGTCGGCGTACGGACAATCGACCGGTGCTTTTGAGCGAATACGCCCACGCGATGGGCAATGCCATCGGCAACCTGCAGGAATATTGGGATGAAATTTACGCCAACCCCCGCTTGTTGGGCGGCTTCATCTGGGACTGGGTCGACGAAGGCATTTTTCAGCATTTGGCAGACGGGAAGATCAAGGTTAACTATGGAGGCGATTTTGGCGACATTCCCAACCTGGGTGCTTTCTGCCTGAACGGCGTCGTTTTTTCAGACCGTACGATCCCGCCCAAATATTGGGAAGTGAAAACCGTATACCAACCTGTGCTATTCGAAGCCGAAATGCTTCGTCCTGACCGCTGCCGCATTACGATCACGAACCGCTTCGGTCATATCGATCTCGACGACCGCTTCGTGTTGGCTTACGAATTGACGGGCGACGGCGTGGTGTTGCAACGCGGCGTGTCCGACGGTGGTTTCCGGATTGCACCGGGCGAAAGCAGGCAACTCGAATTCGGGTTGGCAAGCAACTTCAAGCCCTGCCGCGAATACCATTTCCGCCTCAGTTATCGTCTGCGTGAAGCTGCGCAGTGGACCGAAGCCGGGCATGAATTTGCTTCCGAGCAATTTTTTATTGCCGGTCGAACACCGTCGGCCGGCAATAAATCGACGACCGTCGTCCGGACACTCAAAACCACTGAAACGGACGGCACGCTGACGATCGCCGGCCGTGGTTTTTCGCAAGTGTGGTCGCTCCGGCGCGGATCGCTCGTCTCGTGGAAAGCGAACGGGAAAGAGTTGCTCGCCACCCCGTCCGACCTGCCGCCGCAACCTTTCTTCCAGGGTTGGCGCGCACCGATCGACAACGACAAAGGTTTTGGGAACTGGTTGGCCGACGACTGGAAGAAAGCCGGCCTCGACTCGCTGAAGCACACGGTCGACGCCGTCCATTGGACGCAAACCGATCCGAAGAAAGTCGAAATCGATATCACCGCGACCTACACCGCCCGCAGCGGAGGCTCCTTCACTCACCGCGCCCGCTATGTGGTGTGGGCCGATGGGAGTATGGAAACCGACCAGTGGTTTGACCCGAAGGGCACGTTGCCCGATCTGCCCCGTCTGGGGGTCGGTCTGGTACTCGATGGGGCGTTGGAAAACGTGGAATGGTACGGCCGCGGGCCGCACGAAAACTATGTCGACCGCAAACGTTCAGCCTACATCGGTGTCTGGAAATCGACGGCCACCGATATGTACGTGCCCTATCCCCGTCCGCAGGAGTGCGGCCACCGCGAAGATACGCGAATGGTGCGCCTGACCGACAAACAAGGCAACGGACTGGAAATCAACTCGACCAACGACGTGTTCTCGTTTTCGGCCCTCCATTTTTCGGCTTGGGATCTGGCGGCGAAAGGACATGCCTGCGATCTGGTTCCGCGTCCCGAGATCGTCCTTTCGATCGACGCCGCCCACCTGGGGTTGGGCAACAGCAGTTGCGGCCCGGGCGTGCTGATGAAATACACCGTGCCAAAGACTGCCCACGAACTCCACCTGGAATTCAAACCCATTCGGAAATAACCATGAAACGCTTTCTTATATTGGTCGCAGTCATGCTAGCGATCGGAAACGCGACACAGGCTCAGACCCGTGACACTCTGCTCGAAAAATTCAATAACCCGGGCTACGATGCCGCCCCGTGGGCCATCTGGTACTGGATGTACGGCGCGGTCGGCGAGGCCGGCGTGCGGGCCGACCTTGAGGCGATGAAGGCGGCGGGCATCGGCGGGGCTTATCTGATGCCGATCAAAAGTTCTGACTATGCCCAAGCGCCTGCGTTCGAACCGGTGGCCGACCAACTCACCCCGCAGTTTTGGAAAATGATCCGGACGGCGGCGGGGAAAGCCGACACCCTTGGTCTGAAATTGGGTGTGCACATTTGCGACGGATTTGCGTTGGCCGGTGGCCCGTGGATCACCCCCGAGCTGTCGATGCAAAAAGTGGTGTGGAGCGACACGGTGGTCGTGGTCGACAAAAACAGCGGCGGTTTTGCCTTGGCCCGGCCCGAAGCCTTTGAAGGTTTTTATAAGGATATTGCCATTTATGCCTTTCCGGTCAAAGAAGCCTCGTTGGGCACGCATTCGGGTCCGCAGGCGAAAGTCAGCGTCAGTACGCCTGACGACCACGGCGACATCGGCCGCCTGCTCGACCCGGCCAATACGCGTGCTTTCCGCAGCGACGAAGCGTGTTGGATCCTGTATGATTTCGGGAGACCGTTTATTTGCCGCTCGATGGAAATGATGCTTCCCGGCTATGCCTTTCAGGCGACACGGTTGGTGGTTGAGGCGAGTGACAACGGAAGGGACTTTACCATGGTCAAACCCCTCGTTCCACCGCGCCACGGCTGGCAGAACAATGGGATCAACTACACCTTCTCGTTCCCTGCGACCACAGCCCGTTACTTCCGCTTCAGTTGGGCCCCCGAGGGTTCCGAGCCCGGCGCTGAAGACCTCGATGCCGCCAAGTGGAAACCGTCGCTCGGGGTCAACGCCATTCTCCTGTCGGGCGAACCGAAGATCGACCAGTATGAAGGAAAATCGGCCGCCGTGTGGCGCATTTCGCCCGACATGACCTCGGCCGAACTGCCCGAGGCACTCTGCATCAAACTGTCGGAGACAGTCGATCTGACGGACAAGGCCGAGAATGGTCTGGTGCCGTACTATGAATTGCCCGTCGGACGTTGGCGCATCCTGCGCATGGGACACACCTCGACCGGGCAGATCAACACCACCGGCGGCGCGGGCCGCGGCTTGGAAAGCGATAAATTCAATCCGGTCGCCGTCCGCACACAGCTCAACGGTTGGTTTGAGGAATTTTTCCGGCAGGTAGGCCAACCCTTAGCCGGGCGTGTCTTCAAAACGATGCACGTCGACAGTTGGGAATGCGGTAGCCAGAACTGGTCCGAAACGTTCCGTCGGGAATTTCTGAAAAGACGGGGTTACGATGTCGTGCCATATATGCCGTTATATGCCGGTGTTCCGATGGAGAGCGCCGAACGTTCCGAGGCCGTGCTGCGCGACATCCGCCAGACGGTGGCCGAGTTGGTTCGCGACGTCTTTTACGAAGAACTTTCGGCGTGTGCGAAGCGCTACGACTGCCGTTTGAGCGCCGAATGCGTCGCTCCGACGATGGTCAGCGACGGGATGCTCCACTACGAAAAGGTTGACCTACCGATGGGCGAATTCTGGTTCCGCAGCCCGACCCACGACAAACTCAACGACATGATGGACGCCATCTCGGGCGGCCACATTTATGGTAAAAAGATTATCCAGGCCGAAGGTTTTACGCAACTCCGCACCATGTGGGACGAGAATCCGGGGATGTTGAAGACGCTCCTTGACCGCAACTATGCGTTGGGGATGAATAAATTGTCGTTCCACGTGTGGGTTCAAAACCCGTGGATGGATCGTCAGCCGGGGATGACGCTCGACGGTATCGGCCTCTGTATGCAGCGCGACCAAACCTGGTTTCCGTTGGCCGGGGCGTGGGTCGATTACATAAAACGCTGCCAAGCGCTCCTGCAGTCGGGGGCTCCGGTGATTGACGTGGCGGTCTACACAGGCGGCGATTTTCCACGGCGGGCGGTGTTGCCCGACCGGTTGGTCTCTTCGCTGCCGGGCATTTTCGGGCCCAAGCGGGTAGAGAGCGAACGCCTGCGCCTCGAAAATGCGGGACAACCCCTGCGCACGATGCCTGTCGGGGTCAGCCATTCGGCGGGGGTGCCCAATCCCGAGGATTGGATCGATCCGCTGAACGGTTACGCCTACGATTCGTTTAACGAAGATGTTTTTCTGAAGGCCACGGCGGTCAACGGGCGGATGGTATTGGCCTCGGGCCAGTCTTACAAAGTGGTGCTCTTCCCGCTGCCCGGCCGGATGACGCCCAATGCCGTATACAGCGATGCGGTGATTCGTCAGATCGAGCGCCTGCGCCGTGCGAGTGTAATGATCCTTACTCCCGATCAGTTGCCTTATACAACAACCGACTTTGGTCCGGCTGTCGAGCCTGATTTTCTGGCGATCGACAATAAAGGCCGTCCGGCCCGGAATGTCGCTTGGACCCACCGCCGCGAGGGGGCAAACGATATCTATTTCGTTTCGAATCAGGAAGAATA
>JAITVB010000085.1 GCA_031286025.1 Rikenellaceae bacterium | reverse complement strand
TCCAACGGGGTGTGGACTTTGATGAGCGAAGTGCGGATATCAGGCGAAATGTCGGTAAAAACACGCATCATCCTCTGCCCGACCTTAACCGAATTTTTCAGTTTGTATATCAAGCACATCATGCGGATCGAAACAACGATAAGCAGCAGTAACAACAACACGTAGAGACAGTTGGCCGCGGCCGTTTCCCAAAACGGGAAGAGACCCTTGACGCGCAACTGCTTTTTGTTGTCACTCCATCCATCCTCGCCGTTGACCGACCGCACCCGCAGGGTGCAGTCAAACCGGTTCGTGCCGTTACGGGCGCCGAAATACGAGAGCTCGCGGTTGTCCCGGAAAATGACCGACACCGGGTTCCCGGACAAACCGTCCTCGACCGAGAAATGGCGATCGAGGAAACTCATCTGCGCAAAACCCGGCAGGGCATAAACCCACAACAGAACAATCCAAAACGGCCGACGTTTTTTCATATATTCCCGGTAATCATGACAATATACAAAGAATAACGCTTTCAGGAAAGTGGGCTTTCCGGTTTGACGCTAAGTAAAACCAAGCCGTCTCAGCATGGTAAACAGGTTGAGGAAAAGAGAATGCACACCGCGGTTCCGGGCGGGCGGGTTGAAATACCCTAAGATCGGGAATCGTTCCTTTTTAAAGGATTTTCATCCGTACCCGGCGTTACATCCGGTTTACCCGCCGGCGCTGCAAGGCTGTTCGCCACCCCGTTTCCGCCGCAAGGAGGCGTAAACCCCGACAAGACAGAGGACGGCGAAGATACCGAACGTGATGTGGACACTGTTGAGAAATTGAGGGTAAACCTCGGGTGTTATCTTTTTGTTCCCGACCTGCAGGGCGACAGCCATCCCGGCGATCCCCATGCTGACGGCCTGTCCGGTGAGGCGCATCGTGCCGGTCGAGGCCGAGGCCTGGCCGTATTGCTTAACGTCGACCGAACTCATAATGACGTTGGTGTTGGGCGACGAAAAGATGCCGAATCCTATCCCTAACAGCGCGAGCAGCCCGATCAGCATATAAACAGGCGTGGCGGCCGTAACAAAAAAAAGCCCCGTCAGCCCGCAGACGCTCACCCCCATCCCGATCGTGGCGAGCGACGCGGCGTTGACCCGGTCGGAGAGGCGTCCCGAGTAGAGCGAGCACAGCGACTGTACACAGGCCTGCGAAATGAGGATCAACCCCGCCGTGCGGGCGTCGAATCCGCGCAGGTATTGCAGATAGAGACTCAGCATAAAGGCCACGGCCGAGTTCGAGGCATAATTGATCAGCGCCGAAAGCGACGAGAGGGCAAAGACCCGGTTGCCGCTGAACAGCCGCACGTCGAACACCGGCGCAGGACATTGTTTTTCATAGCCAACGAAGCTAACGAAAGCGACCGTACCCACCGCGATCCACACAAAACCCATCGCCGTAGGCAGGCGGGTAAAGCCGTAGATCAACCCGAAAAGCCCCAAACCATAGACCAGGCTGCCAACCCAGTCGAATGTTTCACCCCGGGCGACCCATTCGTGGCGCAGATAGAGGTGCGCCAGGATAACCACGACTATTCCCACCGCCCCGCAGACGAAAAAAACACTCTGCCACCCCCAGTAATGGGTCAGCAACCCGCCCAGGAAAGGTCCGGCGGCGAGCGACGAATAGACAACGGCCGTATTGATCCCCATCGCCCACCCGCGGCGGTTGGCCGGGAACGACGAGGTGAGGATCGCCATGCTCGTACCGAACATCATCGCGCTGCTCACCCCCGACAGTGCCCGCAACACGATCAACACCCACCCTGTGGGGGCCAACCCCGACAGGATCGTAAAAACAGAAAATGCCGCTACGCCCCAAATAAAGATCTTACGCCGCCCGACCAGATCGGCGATTCGGGCAAAAGGAATCTGGAAAATGGCTGAAGCGATCAGGTAGGAGGTAGCCATCCAGGTAAGCGCAACGGTCTTAAACGAAAACACTTCGCTGATTCTGGGCAACGCCAGGTTGAGCGACGACCCCATGAAAGGCACCAGGAACGACGCAAGACCAAGCACTAACAGTATTTCTCCCGGCCGTGCCGGTGTGTCGGTTTTTGTCATCGTTTCAGATTCGAAGCATTCAGATAAAAATAAGCCATGCGAAAGACACGGCTTATCTCGTATGAAATCGCTCTCCCACCAATCGGGATACGGGCAGGGATCAGAACAACGCGTTGCTCTTCGGGTCATCGCCCTTGCGGGCCGTCTGCGCATCGTCCTTGAGAGTCACCCGCGAGGACTTGTCTTCAGCCGGGGTGTCCGAGAACGACGTTTTGCGGCGCAACCACGCCGGGCTACGTTCCAGTTCGTCGTAGTTCACAGGCGGCACCGGGTCGGGCTCGGGCGCCTTGTCGGCCTCCGTGATCCGGAAACCATCGGCGTCGGACGAAGCCACGATCACACTTTTACCTCCCTCATCGCGGCGGATACGGAACGGGCCGACCGGTTTCCCGCCGGTTTCCCCATCGGCACCTGCCTCTCTTTCTTCCTCGGGAGCGCCCTCCCCCTCTTCGGGCAGGGGATCGGGATCCGACTTGGAATCGACCATCGGGGTTCCGCTGAAAATATTGTCGATCGTCGCCGCTTCGAAGCCGGTGGCAATGATCGTCACTTTGATCTCGTCGCCCAACGACTCGTCGCTGCCGGCCCCCCAGATCAGCTCGGCCATGTTGCCGGTCTGGCGTTGGACGAAGTCGGTGATGTAGTATGTTTCCTTAAGGGTCGCTTCCTGCGTCCCCGAAGTGATGTTGAGCATAATGTTCTTTGCTCCCGAGATGTCGCGATGGTTGAGCAAGGGCGAGGTCAGGGCGGCGCGTACCGCCTTGTCGGCGCGGTCTTCGCCGTTGGCCAGGGCCGATCCCATCAGGGCTACGCCGCTATTGCTCATCACGGTCTGGATGTCGCGGAAATCGACGTTGATGTAGTTGTTGCCGGTGATGATCTCGGCAATCCCCTTGGCGGCCGAGGCGAGAATGTCGTCGGCCATCCCGAAGGCTTCCGAAAGACCCAGTTCGCCGTGCAGTTCGAGGATGTTCTCGTTATTGATCACCAACAGCGAATCGACGTATTTACGCATCTCCTCGATCCCTTCGATCGCCTGGCTGAAGCGTTTCGGCCCTTCGGTCTTGAACGGGATCGTCACGATGGCGATCGTCAGTATGTCAAGTTGGCGGGCAGCTTTGGCGATCACCGGAGCGGCTCCCGTACCGGTTCCTCCGCCCATCCCTGCGGTGACAAAGACCATTCGGGTGGCGTAGCGTTTGAAGAGGTCGATGATCTCCTGTTCGCTCTCTTCGGCGGCCGCACGCCCGATTTCGGGTTTATTGCCGGCGCCAAGCCCCTGGGTAAGCGACTGGCCGAGCACCACCTTGATCGGGATCCGGCTGCGGCTCAGGGCCTGCACATCGGTGTTGCAGACCATAAACCCGACGTCGGAAATGCCGAGACGATACATGTGGTTCACGGCGTTGCTGCCGCCGCCGCCCACGCCCACCACCATAATAATCGAGGGCGAAGCTTCGGGCATATCAAAAGGTATGGGGTCGTATGTCATGGGAATATCGGGCTAAATTTTATCATCGTCAATTACATCGAACATACCGGTAAAGCGGTCGGACAGACGGCCGAAAATCCCTTTCCTGTTTTTCCCGGGTGTTTCGTCCTGGTCGTCATCGTCTTCCCTTGCTTCGCCGATCGGGTTCATCATGGGAGATACGGGGCGTGCCTGTGAAAGGTCGGGGCCGGGCTGTGCCGGGCCGGACGGATTGAGGCGTGCTGTCCCCACAGTCGGTTGTGCCACGGCCTGCGAGGCCACCCCGTCGCGCACCGCCTTGAGCAACAGGCCCACAGCAGCCGAGTAGAGGGGATTATTGACCAACTCGACACTGTCGGGCATCACGTAGAGGTCGGGGATCGCCACTCGTACTTCGCATCCGGTATGTTGGCGGAAGAGTACGTCCATGTTTTTCAGGTTGGCTGCGCCGCCCGTCAGAACAATGCCCGCCCCCAAACGGCCCAGATAGCCCGAACGGCGGATCTCGGCCATCACGCAATCGACAATATCCAACATCCTTGCCTCGATAATAGAAGCCAGGTTACGGAATGAGATCTCTTTCGGGTCGCGGGCGTTGAGGCCCGGGATGGTGATATATTTATCGGCCCGTTCCATTTCGCCGACCGCGCTGCCGAATTTCACCTTGAGGCTTTCGACATGGCGTTCGAGGATGCCGTACGAACGGATGTCCTTGTTGACCGTGTTGCCGCCCAATGGGATGATCGCCACATGGCGGATGATGTTGTCGTGGTAAATGCACAGGTCGGCCGTACCGCCGCCGATATCGACCACTGCCACACCCAGTTCCTTTTCGTCGGGCACAAGTACCGCTTCGGCAGCGGCCAACGGATTGAGCATCAATTGGCTCATGCGCACATTGATCTTTTTCAGGCAATTTTCGACCCGTACCAGGGAACTTTTGTCGCCGGTCACAATGTTGAACGTCGCTTCGAGTTTTTTGCCCAGGACGCCAACAGGATCATTAATGTCCCCTTCTCCGTCGACAGTGTATTTCTGCGGCAGGATGTGGATGATCGCCTCGCCCACCGGCACGTGGACGTGGTTCATGCTTTCGTTCAGACGCTGCACGTCGCGCGCCTTGACTTCGCCGTCGTTGTTCTCGATGAAGATATATCCCGCCTGGCGCGAGCACTTGACGTGGGGGCCCGAGATGCCGACGTAGGCCTCGCGGATCGTGATCCCCAGTTCGTTCTGGATCGTATCGACGGTTTCCTTGACCGCCTTGGATATGTGTTCCGAGTTTTTGATCTCGCCGCGGGCCATGCCGCCCATCGAATCGCCCACCGCGCTGGCCACGATCTCGATCCTGCCCTTGTCGGCCTTTTTCCCGACGAGGGTTACAACCTGCGAGGTACCGAAGTCTATCGCAACGACATATTCATTTCCCATGTTCGTATTTCTCTGTATTTCAACGGGGCCTGCACGCTCTAATTCGAGCAGACCACCTGTCCCTTGAATTTGATATTCAGATATGCGTATTTGTTCCATCCCTCGAAAGCCAATCCTTTCCGGTAGAAAGCCATTAACTTGTCGAGCTTTTCGCGGTAGCCGTCGAACGGCCCCAACAGGATCACACACGCCCCGACACGCGGCACAAGTTCCACATCACCGTTCGCCAACACATTGATTTGCACCACCTGGCCCTTCCAGAACGAATCCTCTTCCAAGAATCCTACAAAATTAATCAGATTCTGCAAAAAGAACTCATTTTTTGTATATTTTTTTTCAACACTTTTTGTTTGACCGGACAAGCAGGGGACCGGACCCGAAAAATCGCGGGCGAAAGGCAGGGGAACAATGCCCGTCACGATGGGCACGTCGGTCGAAGCATAGCGTTGGATCGGCAGGGCGTAGCCGTCATCGGTCAGGTAGACCCCGTAGCCGTTTTCGCTCTGAACGCGAAGCGACGGACGACGTTGTTCTACCTCGATATGGAGCCATCCATCGAGCGAGGAATAGACTCGGGCCCGGCGCACATAGCCGCGTGAGGCGACCGCCTTTTCGATCTGCAACGTATTGAGTTCGTTTATCTTCCGCCCCGTAATTTTAATCCCGTCGTTAACTAGCATATTGCGCACGATGGCCGGGGTAACGAATCCCCGTTCGGTGCTGTCGGTTACGGTGATCTCCACGCCCCGGCACACCCGTTCGCGTTCCCGGCGCGAACAATGGTTCGCCGCCAACACCGCGTAGGCCGCCAGGGAACCCCAGAGCAGGACACTGAGCGCGATAATCCTCCATCGTCCGGTCATATGCCGTATCGTTTATGCAACCGTTGAGCGATCCCCTCGCAGAAGCGGTCGATGTCGCCCGCCCCGAAGGTCACCAACACGTCCATGGGTTGGATTTCCACGTACGGATAAATATCGTCCTTTTGCAACAACGCCTTGTTGCAGGTAATGTGTTGCAAGATCAGCCCCGAGTCGATCCCGGGGATCGGCTCCTCGCGCGCCGGATAAATCGGCAGCAACAACGCCCGGTCGGCCAACGAAAGCGCCTGCGAAAACCCGGCCGCAAAATCGCGGGTGCGGGTGTAGAGGTGGGGTTGGAACAGTGCTGTAATCTCGCGCCCCGGAAACATTTTCCGGAGCGAGGTCAGCGCGGCTTCCAATTCGGCGGGATGATGGGCGTAATCGTCCATATAGACCACCTGCGGAGTGTTGATGTAAAAATCAAAGCGGCGTTTTACGCCGGCAAATGAGGCGAGACCCGCTTTCAATTTTTCACTGTCCATCGTGCTTGTGTCGCCGTCGTCCGCGCGCCCGGCACACCACACCAAGGCGCTCGCCGCCACGGCGTTTTCAACGTTGACCCAACCCGGAATGCCGACCGTCGCCCCCTCGACCACACGGTCGGGGCACACCAGGTCGAAGCGGTAATAACCGCCCTCCAACAGCGCGAGGTTCTTTGCATAAAAGTCGCAGGGGATATCGTATGCGTAACCATAGACACGAATATCCGGATTCCGCAGCGGCAGGTCGATACCCTGTTTCTGCACTAACGCTCCACCGGGCTTAATTTGCGAAACAAACTCCGTAAACGCCTGCCCGAGCGCCTCGTGCGTGCCGTAAATATCGAGGTGGTCGGCATCGGCAGAAGTAATGACAGCTGCGTCCGGGAATAACTGCAGGAACGAGCGGTCGAATTCGTCGGCCTCGACGGCCAACCGCCGTCCTTTGCCCAGGACAAGGTTGCTGCCGAAGTTTTTGGAAATACCGCCCAGGAAAGCGCTTCCGCCACCGGTCACAGTCCGGTTCAAGTGGGCAGTCATTGTGGTGGTGGTCGTTTTGCCATGGGTACCGGCCACCGCCATCACGTATTTTCCCCGGGCCACGAGCCCCAGGCTGCGCGAGCGCTTGATGACCTCGAACCCGTTGTCGCGAAAATAGTTCAATTCCTCGTGGTCATCGGGCACAGCCGGGGTGTAAACCACCGTCGTATCGGCCTTCGACAAAAACTCCGTCGGAATTTTTTCGATATCGTCGTCGTAATGGATACCGATCCCCTCCGCCTCCAATTCACCGGTCAGGGGCGAGGGCGTGCGGTCGTATCCAGCCACGGGATGGCCATTGAATCGGAAATAGCGGGCCAGGGCACTCATGCCGATGCCGCCGATACCGATGAAATAGATGTTCTTGGGGGTCATTCCGGGATGTTCCTTGTTCAGGGACAAAGGTAAGCATAATTCGTGTGGAAAGGAAGGTCGCCGGATTATTATACCTGTTTCGACCGGCACTTTTTCAAAAAACAATTCGTCCGTCAGATCGCCGGATCCCGAAGCATGCATCTTGTTCGTGCCGGTGGGCGCATAGGGAAAAGAAAAACAATAAGTCCACCCCACCGGCGATCACCGAAGCACACCGAAAGGCCTTTTTTTACAAACAACAGTGTGCCAACTTGTTACACATCATGTACGGCAAGGGGATGGTTGTTGGCAACGCTTTTGTGAAGGTATTCCTTGTTGAGGTGGGTATAAATTTCGGTCGTCAGGATCGACTCGTGGCCGAGCATCTCCTGGACGACGCGGATGTCGGCGCCGCCCTGGATGAGATGGGTGGCAAAGGAATGGCGGAAAGTGTGGGGACTGACGTTTTTATCGATTCCGGTATCGGCGACGGCCCGTTTGATGATCATGAAGATCATCACGCGCGACAGGGGACGGCCTTTGTTGTTGAGGAACAGAATGTTTTTGTATTTACTTTCGACGGTCATGATGCGGCGTTGTTCGAGGTAGAGCCGGATGGCGCGGATGGCTTCGCCGCTGACGGGAACCAAGCGTTGTTTGTCGCCTTTGCCGGTGACGCGCATGTAGCCGTCGTCGAAAAAGAGGTCGGAGAGTTGGAGATTGACCGCTTCGCTCACACGCAGGCCGCAGCTGTAAAGGGTTTCGATGATGGCGCGGTTACGGTGGCCCTGTTCCTGGCTCAGGTCGACGCTTTCGAGCACGGCGATGATCTCCTCCGTGGTGAGCACATCGGGCAGTTTGCGTTTGGTCTTGGGACTCTGGATCAGTTCGGTGGGCCGAACGTCGATCTTGTCGTTGACCAACAGGAAATTATAAAAACTTTTGATGCCGCTCAACGTACGGGCCTGAGTCATGCGATTGACCTTCCGGTCATAGAGGTCGGCCAGGAACTCTTCGATGTGGTGCATCGTCACCTCTTCGGGCGGGAGGGCGCCATAGCGTTTTTCGATAAACTCCCTGAGTCGCTTCAGGTCGCGGAAATAGGCTTCGAGGGTGTTGGACGAGAGGTTCTTCTCGAGTTTTATATAGGTACGGTAATCTTCGAAATAATCTTCCCAGGACATCTTTTGCGCCAATCTTCCGTAAAGATACAACGAAATAATTTATCTTTGTTTTCATGAACTGCTAAAAATCGTGCACGATGAAAAAATACACAAAAAATCTTCTTTTACTACTTTTCCCGACCTTTATACTACTGGCGGGCGGTGTTTACGGACAGACCGTGCAGTTGCCGCAAGTCGCTGTACAGAAGCAGATCATCAACGGCTCGCTCGGCGAGCGGTTGCGGTCGCTCGACGGGGTGGTTTCGGTCGAGCAGATCGACAAGGGGGCTTACAACGAAAAGTGGGTGGTGATGATCGCCCAACCGATCGACTACCAACACCCCGAGCAAGACACTTTCTCGCAGCGGTTTACAGTGTGCCATGCGGGCTTCGACCGGCCGACGGTGATGGTTACCGAGGGTTATCAGGCGGCCTATGCGCTGCGTCCGGCATGGACCGATGAACTTTCCGGAATTTTTAATGCCAACGTCGTGGTCGTGGAACACCGCTACTTCGACGCCTCGACCCCCGACCCGATCGACTGGCGTTGCCTGACGGTCGAGAATGCGATGCATGACCTGCACCGGATCAACGGCAGGATGAAGGCCGTCTATCCCGGCAAATGGATCTCGACCGGCATCAGCAAGGGAGGCAGCACGACGATCATGTACCGGGCATGGTTCCCGAATGACGTCGATATCTCGGTGCCTTACGTGGGCCCGATCAATTTTTCCACAGAAGACGGCCGCCACGAACCCTTTCTGGAAAAAGTCGGCACACCGGCCGAACGGAAGGCTGTACTCGACTTCCAAGCCGAGGTGCTGAAGCGCCGCGCTGAGCTGATGCCGATGTTCAAGGCCCATTGCGACGGTAAAGGCTACGTATTCCGCGTGCCGCTTGATGAAGTGTATGACCTTTGCGTGCTCGAATACTCGTTCTCGCATTGGCAGTGGGGAACGCCTATTGAAAGAATCCCGCCGGTGACGGTTTCCGACAAGGATTTGTCCGATTATTTCATCGCGTCGGTCGATCCCGATTACTTTGCCATGGGCGGGCCCCACGTGTCGTTCTACGTGCAGGCGGCGCGCGAGTTCGGATACTACGGTTACGACACGCGGCCGTTCAGGGATTTGTTGGCCCGCGACTCCGAAAAAGATTACCTCAACCGGGTAATGCTGCCGATCGACGTACCGGTCGAAAAGTTCGATGCGCGAGCAATGAAATTCGTCCGGAAATACCTCTTGAAGAACGATCCGAAAATGATCTTCATCTACGGCGAAACCGACCCGTGGACCGCCTCGGGCATCACCGACCCGAAGTATTTCAAGGGTAAACAGAATATGACGCTCGTCGTCCAACCCGGCGGCAGCCATCGTACCCGCATCAACACGCTGCCCGAGGCGCAAAGGGAGGAACTCATCGAAACGATCACCCGTTGGTTGGCCGAGTAATGGTTTATTACGAATATACGTTGGGGAGGGCGCAGGACGCCCCCGAAACGGCGTTCGAAATCGCCACTGCCGAACTGGCCGAGTTGGGTTTCGACAGTTTTTCGGAAGAGGCCGGCGAGTTGCACGCCTACATTCCCGAGCCGGAATACGTCCGCCTCCGGGAAACGATCGCCGCCTGGCTCGACGAGGCAGGCTATCCACACACCATCCGTGAAATTGCCGACGACACGAATTGGAACAGCGTCTGGGAATCGAATTTTTCATCTGTCGAGGTCGACGGACGTTGCCGGGTGCGGGCGTCGTTCCATGAGGCGGCGCCCGATTTCGAACACGAGATCGTCATCACTCCGAAAATGTCGTTCGGCACGGGCCACCACGCCACCAC
>JAITVB010000133.1 GCA_031286025.1 Rikenellaceae bacterium | reverse complement strand
CAGGATAAGGATCGCCCACGGCGTCGATCGCCGAAGCACCCACCAACGCGTGGGTATAATTGAATTTATGGCCGAATTTCGCGGCAACGGCGTCCATCGCCTTCAGCGCTTCGGTCATGATCTCAGGGCCGATTCCATCTCCTGCAAGGAGGGCTATTTTCTTTTCCATTGTGATTTTAATCCATCGTTATTTTTTCTACCCGGAACCCGGTTTTTGCAATTTCGCTGCGGATCACCTCTTTCCCCCGGCCGTTGTTCGACTCACGGTCTTGCAGGATCAGGGCGTGGCACAAATCGTATCATTCTATTTTGCCGGACAACTTTTCCTCTTTGTCCGCTCGGTAAAAGGCGGGCGGTTTTGCAGGCAGTCGCCGAGCGTCAGGACGGCTGCCACGAGTCGGTCGGTTATCTCTCGCCCCAACTCCTCTCGGATCCGCCACAGCGTGGAAGTCTGGATCATACGGCCCCGGTGGTTGTCCTCGACATGGAGGTGATCCTTATAGACCTCGGTCGACACGCAAAGAAAGAGGAGCGCCGGGATTTTTCGCCTCATGGCTTAGCGGACTTGCTCGAATTTTTCGATCTCCCCCCGAATACTCACCAAATAATCCACATCGTCATACCCGTTCAGCAAGCATTGCTTTTTGTAGGCGTCGATGTCGAAGTTTGTTTTTTCGCCGGAGGATACGATGGTAAGGTTTTGGTTTTCAAGATCAATCTCGAATTGTGTGGCCGGATCGGCTTCGATCGCCTCGAAGATCTTTTCGAGGAACGTTTCAGATACCTGTACCGGCAACAGGCCGTTGTTCAGCGCGTTATTCTTAAAAATGTCTGCAAAGAAACTCGACACGACCACGTTGAAACCGCCGTCATAGATAGCCCATGCCGCATGTTCGCGCGAAGAACCGCTGCCAAAATTTTTACCGGCCACGAGAATTTGACCGTTGTAGCGCTTGTCGTTCATCGGGAACAACGCCACCGGGCTGCCCTGACCATCATAGCGCCAGTCGCGGAACAGGTTGTCACCGAAGCCTTCGCGGGCCACCGCCTTCAGAAAACGGGCGGGAATGATCTGGTCGGTGTCGACGTTTTCCACCTTTAGGGGCACGGCACTCGAAACCAATTTTTCGAATTTGGGAATTACCATATTTTTCGTTTTTTCTCGTCAGTCAGAAACTATAGGTTGAAGAGCTTCCGAGGGTCGGTCACCACCCCCGTTACGGCAGCAGCGGCAGCCACCAACGGGCCGGCCAACAGCGTGCGTGCACCGGGACCCTGGCGGCCTTCGAAGTTGCGGTTCGAGGTCGATACCGAATATTTTCCGGCCGGAATCTTGTCGGCGTTCATTGCCAGGCAAGCCGAGCAGCCCGGTTGGCGGAATTCGAAACCCGCGGCTTTCAGAATGTCGACCAAACCTTCTTCATAGGCTTGTTTCTCAACCATTTTGCTGCCAGGCACCAACCACGCCGTGATGTTGTCGGCTTTTTTCCGGCCCTTTACGGCGTTGGCAAATTCGCGAAAATCTTCGATGCGGCCGTTGGTGCAACTGCCGACGAATACATAGTCGACGTGCTTGCCGAGCATTGGATCTCCCTCTTTAAAACCCATATAGGCCAACGCTTTCGGGTCGCTGCCGGCGGGAATTCTGCCGGTGATGCCCATGCCCATGCCCGGGTTCGTGCCGTAGGTGATCATCGGTTCGATGTCGGCGGTGTCGAACGTGTATTCGGTATCGAACTTGGCGTCGGCATCCGTGTAAAGTTCTTTCCAACGGGCAACGGCCTTGTCCCATTCGGCTCCCTGCGGCGCACGTGCGCGGCCTTTCAGATAGGTAAACGTGGTTTCGTCCGGAGCGATGATGCCGCCGCGGGCACCGCACTCGATGCTCATGTTGCAAACCGTCATCCGGCCTTCCATCGACAGGCCGCGGATCGCTTCGCCGGCAAATTCGATGAAGTGGCCCGTGCCGCCCGAGGCCGAGATTTTCGAGATGATGTGCAGTACGATGTCTTTGGCTCCCACGCCTTTGCCCGGTTTGCCGTTGACGGTGATGCGCATCCGTTTGGGCTTGGGTTGGAGGATGCACTGCGAGGCGAAGACCATTTCGACTTCCGAGGTGCCGATGCCGAAGGCCACGGCGCCGAACGCCCCGTGGGTCGAGGTGTGGCTGTCGCCGCAGACGATGGTCATGCCGGGTCGGGTGAGGCCCATTTCGGGGCCGATGATGTGTACCACGCCGTGGTTGGGGTTTTCGAGGGCGAAATATTCGACGCCGAAATCGACACAGTTACGGGCCAGGGTATCGACCTGGTCTTTGGATTCACCGGCTTCGAGGGGCAAATGTTGGTCGATGGTGGGCACGTTGTGGTCGGGGGTTGCCGTGATCTGGTCGGGACGGTAAATCTTCAGCCCCCGGGTGCGCAAGTCAGCGAAAGCCACGGGAGAAGTTACCTCGTGGATGTATTGCCGGTCGATATATAATACACAGCGGCCGCCGTCGAGCTCACGGACGACGTGCTTGTCCCACACTTTGTCGAATAATGTTTTTCCCATCTTTTTATCTTTTGTCTGATTTACAGCAAATCCACATCTGGAAAGCGCAACTACTACTACCCCGTTTATTTCTCTTCGAGGTTCATCAGTTTGTTCAAGCCATCAACGAACGCTTCGACCGCGGCCCTGACCACGTCGGTATGGGCTGCGAAGCCATGCACCAAATGGTTCGATTCAAGGTGTTGGATCTGGATGTGGACACGGCCCACGTCGTTGCTCCCCTTGGTCATCGCCTGGATCAGGAACTCGCGGATCAATACCTGCTTGCCGACCACCGACTTGATCGCCGTCACCGCCGCGTCGACCGGCCCGTTGCCCGTTGCCGACGCCGTAAACTCGGTGCCATTGATGTCCAACACCACCGCCGCCGTCGGTAACAGCGTACCCGCCAACACTTGCAGGCGCTTGATCCGGATCTTGCCCCGACCCGTACCCGTCGTGTCACCCGCCAATATGAGCAGGTCTTCGTCGCGGATATCCTTCTTTTTATCGGCCAATTTTAAAAATTCGTCGTAAATCTTGTCGAGTTCCTCGCCGTCGAGCATAAATCCGAGCAGTTCAAGGCGATGCTTGAGGGCCGCCCGGCCGCTGCGCGCCGTGAGTACGATCGACGACTCGTCGAGACCGATCTCCTTCGGATCGATGATCTCGTAATTCTCACGGTATTTCAACACCCCGTCCTGGTGAATGCCCGACGAGTGGGCAAACGCATTGCGCCCCACGATCGCCTTGTTGGGCTGTACGGGCATATTCATCAGGTTCGACACCATCCGGCTTACCTCGGTGATCTTCTGCGTGTTGATGTTCGTGTCGACGCCCAAGCCCTTATGGCAGCGCAGGATCATCGCCACCTCTTCGAGGGAAGTGTTGCCCGCACGTTCGCCGATACCGTTGATCGTCACCTCGACCTGCCGCGCGCCGTTGATCACACCGGCCATCGTGTTGGCTGTCGCCATTCCCAGGTCGTTGTGGCAGTGTGTCGCAATAATCGCGTTCTCGATTCCCCGCACGTTGTCACACAGGTACTTTATTTTCGCACCGTATTCTGTCGGCAAGCAATAGCCCGTCGTGTCGGGAATATTGACCGTCGTTGCCCCGGCCTTGATCACCGCTTCGATTACGCGGGCCAGGTATTCATTGTCGGCCCGGCCCGCGTCTTCGGCGTAAAACTCGACGTCTTCGACAAATTTCCGGGCATATTTCACCGCCGCTACCGCGCGTTCGATGATCTCGTCGGGGGTTGACTTGAGCTTGTGGTGGATATGGTAGTAAGAGACTCCTATACCGGTGTGGATCCGTTTTTTCTTGGCATAGAGGAGCGCGTCGGCAGCCACTTCTATGTCTTTCTCGACCGCACGGGTCAGCGCGCAGATCGTCGGCCAGGTCACTGCTTTCGAGATTTCGCGCACCGAATTGAAGTCGCCCGGACTAGAAATCGGGAAACCCGCTTCGATCACATCCACCCCCAAAACCTCCAACGCTCGGGCCACCTCAATCTTTTCAATCGTATTCAGTTGGCAACCAGGGACCTGTTCCCCATCGCGCAGCGTGGTGTCAAATACAAACAATCGGTCTGACATAATTTCTCCGCATGTAAAATTAGACAAAAGTATAAAATTTTCACAATGACATAAAAATTCTGCACTTCCGATAATCCGATTTGGGATGGATTACGATGCCCAACTTGTCTAATTTTTATTTTAAGATACTGATTTCCTGGAATATATTTTCCGTGAAATCGACCACAAAATCAAGAAAACTATTTTTTGGCGGCGGTGCGGACAGCCTTCTTTTTCGGGGCCAGGCGTTGGCGCACCACTTCGAACAGTATCACGGCTGCGGCTGCTGATACGTTTAGCGATTCGATGGTTCCTTTCAAGGGGATCGCCAACGTGGCGTCGCATATTTTGAGAATCTCTTTCGAGATGCCGGTTTCTTCGCTGCCCATCACCAACACGGTGGGTTTCGCCAAGTCGGTATCGTAGAGGAGCATGTCACTTTTTTCGTTGGCGGCGACCACCTGCATCCCTTGTTCCTGAAGGTAACGCAGCGTGTTGCGGACACTGCCCACGCGGCACACGGGGATGCGGTTCAGCGCACCGGCCGAGGTTTTGACGGCGTCGGCGCCGACGGGAGCGCTGTTCTTCGTCGGCATGATCAGGGCATGGGCTCCGGCACACTCGGCGCTGCGGGCGATGCCGCCGAAATTGCGGACGTCGGTCACACCATCGAAGACGACGATCAGCGGTGTTTCGCCGCGTTCCTGCACTTCGGCAACCACTTCGGCAATGTCGGCGTATTCGACGGCAGAAGCCTGGGCGACGACGCCCTGGTGGTTTCCGCCGCGGACGAGGCGGTTGAGTTTCTCGACAGGGACGTCCTGCAACTGGATTTTCCGGGTACGGCACAGTTCGCGGAGATGTTGGACGCCGAGGCCGTCGGCGCCCTTTTTGACCATTACTTTGTCGATTTGTCGTCCGGCCTCGATGGTTTCGATGACGGGGCGCACCCCAAAAATGATGTTTTCCATAATATGTACTTACCGTTTACAGCAAAGTCCATTCGGGAAAGCACAACTTTCCCTCCAAAGTCTTGAAGTTGATTTTTTATAAAAAACGTGGTCAAAGGCAACTCTGCTACTCAGCGTCCTCGTCCTTTTTACGGGGATTATAAGGTTTGAGGATGCCTCGTTTGGAGGTACGGACGAAGGTGGTGATTTCGTCGCGTTCGGGGCTTTTGGGGATGGTTTCCTCGATGAGGTCGCAGGCTTTGGAATAGATCATGCCGCTTTGGAAGAGGAGGCGGAAGATGTCCTGAATCTGGCCGACCTGTTCCGATGAGAAGCCGCGGCGGCGAAGACCG
>JAITVB010000127.1 GCA_031286025.1 Rikenellaceae bacterium | reverse complement strand
GCAGGTCGGTCACCACTTTCTTGACGATCGACGAGGGAATGGCGAACGAATAGCCGGCATAGCTCCCTGTCGGCGACTGAATCAGCGTGTTGATCCCCACCAGTTCGCCCTTGGTGTTGACCAGGGCGCCGCCGCTGTTGCCGGGGTTGACGGCCGCATCGGTCTGGATAAACGACTCGATGCTGAATTGGCTCGGAATAACGTTCAGGCTGCGCCCTTTGGCGCTCACGATCCCGGCCGTCACGGTCGAACGGAGGTCATACGGCGTACCGATAGCCAACACCCATTCGCCCAGACGCAGCACGTTGGAATCGCCGAAGGCCAGGAACGGGAAGTCCGTGCCGTCGATCTTGATCAACGCCACGTCGGTCGTAGGATCGGTGCCGATCACCTTGGCGTGGAAAGTGCGTCCGTCGTTGAGGGTCACTTTCAGGTCGGTGGCGTTTTCGACCACGTGGTTGTTCGACACGATATAGCCGTCGGCGGTGATCAGCACGCCCGAGCCTCCCGAACGCTGTTGTCGGAATTGCTGCTGCTGTTCGAGTTGTTCCTGCGGAATTCCGAAAAATTCATAGAAGGGATTGTATCCCTGCATCGAGCGGTTGCGTACCGATTCGGTCTTTTCGATGCTCACCACGGCCTCGACCGCGTTCTCGGCCGCATAGGTCAGGTCGGGGTATTCTTCCTTCTGATAATTGGTGAAGTGTGCCGGAACCTTGTCACGGTCGTCGACGATCATAAAACCTCCGCGCGAGGTCGCCTTTTGTACGACAAACGCCGTTGCACCGCCTGCAATCATCGAACCGGCCAACAGCAAAGCAATTACGCTCTTTTTCATGGTGTGAATCAGTTTTTAGGTTTTCAGCATGGGGATCTGCCAAGAACACCCCCGTTCGGTCGTTCTTCCGCGCATAAATCCCCTTATGGTAATCTAATAACGGGGTTGTAACGCGAAAATTGTAGATTTTTTGCAAAAAAATGCCGGGCGGCGTGAGGGACTTATCTTTTGCCCAGTACATCCAACGCCCTTTGCTCGTCTTCGGTCGCTACCACCAACCGCACAAGGATCGCGCCGATCGGTTGGATCTGGTGCGCAATCTCGCCCACCACCCCGGCGTCGACGCCATGGGCGGCCAACAGCGCTTTCTTCATAGTAGGCCTCCGGAGGCGAATCGAAAGTCATTACGGTCAATACGTATCCATAGTATCGTACGTTGTTTGCAAAGATATTGAACAAAATGATAAAAACCACACTCCGGTCTCCTTGTTTGGAAGAAAGTTATTGCTTACTTTTGTGTTCCTCAAACGCACTTACCCTGACTTTACGAAAAATGTCGGCATTCGTCCACCTTCACCTGCATACCCAATACTCGATCCTCGACGGTGCCTCGGCGGTCAAACCCTTGATGGAACGGGCCAGGGAACTGGGGATGGAAGCGATGGCGATCACCGACCACGGCAACATGTTCGGGGTAAAGGTGTTCCATGCCGAGGCGACCAAAGCGGGGATCAAACCCCTGCTCGGGTGCGAAGTCTACGTCGCGTCGAAAAGCCGTCACGACAAGTCGGACAAAGACGACCGCGGCGGCGACCATCTGATCCTTATTGCCAAAAATCAGAACGGGTACCACAATCTCGTCAAACTCGTCTCCTACTCCTGGACCGAGGGATTTTACTATAAGCCCCGTATCGACAAGGAGCTGCTCGATTTGTACAAGGATGACCTGATCTGTTGCTCGGCGTGCCTCGGAGGCGAGGTGCCGCAGGCCGTTATGCGGGGCGACCTGGCGCAGGCCGGCCGCGTGGTCGAAGAGTTCAAACGGCGTTTCGGCGACGATTATTATCTGGAAGTGCAACTCCACGCGAGCGGCGACCCGACGCTCGACAGCGACACCTACGACCGCCAGGTGAAGGTCAACGAGGCGATCTTCGGGTTGGCCGAAAAACACGGCGTGAAAGTGGTCGCTAGCAATGACGTCCACTTTATCCGCGCCGAGGACGCCCCTGCCCACGACCGGCTGATCTGCCTCAACACGGGCAAAGACCTCGACGACCCCTCGCGGATGCGCTATACCGGCCAGGAATTTTTGAAAAGCCACGACGAGATGACGCGGCTTTTCGGCGATCATCCCGAAGTATTGGCCAACACGTTGGAAGTGGCGGACAAAGTGGAAACCTATTCGCTGAGCCACGCCCCCCATATGCCCAATTTCCCCTTGCCGGACGATTTTCAGATGGACTTGGATGGGTTGAAAGCGTCATTTCTGAAAAGCGAGGAGAAGAACATCGAAGGGCTTAAAGACGAAGAACGCAAAGAAGCCGCCCGCGTCGAATTTTCAGAAATGAGAGCGTTGGTCGGACAGGCCGGTTCGGTAGATGCACTCGACGCGATCGCCGCCCGCCCGTGGAACATCCTGAAAAAGGCCGTCGATGCGCTGACGATCGCCAAACAATATAAATACCTCGAACACATCACCCATATCGGCGCGGCCCGTCGCTACGGCGAACTCCCGGACGCGGTGCGCGAACGCTTCGAATTCGAACTGTCGACGATCGAGTGGATGGGCTTTCCTGGTTACTTCCTCATCGTGTGGGATTTTATCAGGGCTGCGAGAGAGATGGGGGTGTCGGTCGGTCCGGGCCGGGGTTCGGCCGCCGGTTCGGTGGTGGCTTATGCGTTGGGGATCACGAATATCGATCCGATCAAATATGAACTGCTGTTCGAGCGTTTCCTGAACCCCGAACGCATTTCGATGCCCGACGTCGATATCGACTTCGACGAAGACGGCCGCGAGGATGTGATGCGCTATGTGGTGGGCAAATACGGCGCCCGCCGCGTGGCCCACATCATTACGTTCGGCACGATGGCGGCCAAGATGGCGATCCGCGACGTGGCCCGGGTGCAAAAACTACCCCTGACCCAGAGCGACCGGTTGGCCAAGTTGGTACCCGAACGTCCGGGGACGACGTTGGCTAAAGCGTACAAAGAGGTGCCCGAGTTGGCCCAGGAGCGCGAGTCGGACGATACCCTGATCCGCGATACGCTTAAATATGCCGAGGTACTCGAAGGCTCGGTACGCCAGACCGGCGTCCATGCCTGCGGGGTAATCATCGGCAGCGATGACCTGGAGAATTTTATTCCGCTGTCGGTCGCGAAAGAAGCGGAACTCTTTGTGGTTCAATATGACGGCAAACACGTCGAAGACGTTGGCCTGCTCAAGATGGACTTTCTCGGATTAAAGACCCTGTCCATCATCAAGGATGCCGTCGAAAACGTCAAACGTTCGAAAGGGATCGATATCGACATCGAGGCCATCCCGTTGGACGACCCCCTGACTTTCGACCTGTACAGCCGCGGCGACACGACAGGCCTGTTCCAGTTCGAGTCGGCCGGAATGAAAAAATACCTGCGATCATTGAAACCCAACCGGTTCGAAGACCTGATCGCGATGAACGCCCTCTACCGCCCGGGCCCGTTGGAATACATACCCAAT
>JAITVB010000109.1 GCA_031286025.1 Rikenellaceae bacterium | reverse complement strand
CATCATTTCGCGGTATTTGGGGAGGGGCCAAAGTTCGTCGTCGACGATGCGTTCGAGGCGGTCGATGTAGGAGCGGATGTCGTTCAGGTAGGGGGTTACCTCCTGCGAGTAGCCGCGGGCGCGTTCGACAATGTCGTCGACGTTGTTGTAGATTTTTCGCAACTGTACCATCGCGCGGGTTTTTTCACGGATGTTTTTTACGTAGCCGGCGATTTTCGCTATGGTGCGGATCTCTTCCGAAGCGAGTTCCTGGTAGGTGTCCGGGAAAATTTCCTTCAACCCGTGTACGTTCTGAACCAACACGTTCTGGTACTTGATCGCCGTCGGCACGATATGGTTTGTGGCCAAGTCGGCCAGTACCCGCGATTCGATCTGGATCTTTTTGGCCAGGATCTCGTTGTTGATCTCGTAGCGGGCATACAATTCCGGCTCGGTGAAAACGCCGTGGCGCTTGAACAGGGCGATGATCTCGGGACGCAACGGGGTTTTGAATGCCTCGGTTACATCGTTGATGCTTTCCAGGCCGCGCCGTTCGGTGGCTTCCTTCACCCACTCGTCGCTGTAGCCGTTGCCCTCGAACCGGATTTTTTTAGAGGCTTTGATGAAGTCGCGAATGATCTGCAGGATGGCTTCGTCCTTCTTCACCCCCTTGTCGATCAACTGGTCGACCCCCTTTTTGAAGAGGATGAGCTGCTCGGTGACGGCGGTATTGATTACGACGAGCGGTGCGGCGCAGTTGCCCGACGACCCGGTTGCCCGGAACTCGAACCGATTGCCGGTGAAGGCAAACGGCGAAGTGCGGTTGCGGTCGGTGTTGTCCAACAGGATGTTGGGAATCTTGCCGATATCAATCTTAATGTCCGTTTTTTCGTCGGGCGACATCTTTTTGTCGCCGACGCGTTCTTCCAACGAGTCCAATACCCCGGAGAGCGTCGACCCCGCAAAGACCGACATAATGGCCGGAGGCGCCTCGTTGGCGCCCAAGCGGTGGGTGTTGCTCTGGGTGGCGATCGACGACATGATGAGCATCCCGTAATCGTGGGCGGCCTTTATCGCACTGACAAAAAATGCCAAAAACTGGGTGTTGTTCTTCGGAGTTCTGCCCGGCGCCAACAGATTGATCCCGGTATTCGTGGCTAACGACCAATTGCAGTGCTTCCCGGAACCGTTCACCCCGGCGTAGGGTTTTTCGTGGAATAGCACACGCAACTTGTGCTTCAACGCAACCATGCGCATAACGCTCATCAACAGCGTGTTGTGATCAACGGCAATATTGCACTCCTCAAAGACGGGCGCACACTCGAACTGGTTGGGCGCCGCCTCGTTGTGACGCGTCTTGAGCGGAATCCCGAGGCGGTAGGCCTGTTCTTCGAAGTCTTGCATAAAAGCGGTCACGCGTTGCGGAATCGCACCGAAATAATGGTCTTCCAATTGTTGATCCTTCGCCGCGATGTGTCCCATCAGCGTTCGGCCGGTCTGCGACAGGTCGGGACGGGCGAAGAACAACGCTTCGTCGATCAAAAAATATTCCTGTTCCCAACCGAGGGTGACGTTGACTTTTTTGACCTCTTTGTCAAAGTATTGGCACACGTCTACCGCCGCCCTCTCCAATGCCTGCAGCGAACGCAGCAGAGGGGTCTTGAAGTCGAGTGCCTCGCCCGTGTAGGCAATGAAAATGCTGGGGATACAAAGCGTCCGGCCGATGATAAAAGCGGGCGACGAAGGATCCCATGCCGAGTAGCCGCGTGCTTCGAACGTGTTACGCAGCCCCCCGTTTGGGAACGATGAGGCGTCGGGTTCCTGTTGGATCAGCAGGTCGCCGCGGAAGGTCTCGAACGATCCGCCGCCGGTCATCGGCTCGAAAAAGGCGTCGTGTTTTTCTGCGGTCAGGTCGTTCAGCGGTTGGAACCAGTGCGAATAGTGGGTGGCACCGCGCTCTGTCGCCCAGGTTTTCATGCCGATGGCGATCTGGTTGGCTACTTTGCGGTCGATCGTGGTGCCCTCGTCGATGGCCTGGCACAGGCTTTCGTATACCTCTTTCGAGATGTAGCGGCGCATTTTTTCGCGGTCGAAGACATCTGCCCCGAAAATCGAGGAAATTTTTTCACCGGACCGTTCGGCTTTCGGGAGTTCGCGTCTGGAGATCTCATCCAGGGCTTTGAAGCGCAATGTGGCCATGTCTGTCTTTGATTGATTTCTGCAAAAATAGATATTTCTTTTTAGAAATCAAGCTGTTTTTTAGGGGGTATATAAAGAAAAAACTTTGTTTTTTTTGTTCGACACCCCTAAAAAGATGTGGCATAAAGCACAAAATAGCATAAAAAGATCATCCCGAGTAAAACCAACCCCAACGTAATTGCCGAGCGGATCTGGCTTTTCCGGTCGGGAGTCCCGCCTTGTTGCGAGTTTTCCCGGATCATTTTTTCTTCTTTCGGAGTGAGCTTTTTATACATATATACAAAGGTATGGATTTTTTTGTTCGATGAACCCTTATTCCCGGATGAAATAACCCTGGGCTTTTTAGCCGAAAAAAAATCCGGCCCGGTCATTATATTAAAGGAAAAGAGTTACCTTTGGCAGACCGAAAACCTAAAAATATCGCACACCACTATGAATATTCCGTCGAATCTCAAGTACTCGAAAGACCACGAATGGATCCGCGTAGATGGCAATGAAGCTTACGTGGGCATTACCGATTTTGCACAGAGCCAGTTGGGCGACATTGTTTTCCTCGATGTCAACACGGTCGGCGAAAAACTGGACAAAGAATCCGTTTTCGGTACGATCGAAGCGGTGAAGACCGTTTCCGACGCTTTCCTGCCGGTCGACGCCGAAGTGCTCGAATTCAACGAGGCCCTGAACGACTCGCCCGATCTGGTCAACAAAGACCCTTACGGCGAAGGTTGGCTGATCAGGATCCGCGTGACGGCCCTCGTTCAACTCGACGAACTGCTCCCGGCCGACGAATATGCCAAGTTGATCGGTTAATTAAAACAACAATAAAAGCAATGGGAAACAAAGTAACGGTCGTGGGTGCGGGCAACGTGGGCGCCACCTGCGCCAATGTGATCGCCACGCGCGAGATCGCCAACGAACTGGTGTTGCTCGACATCAAGGAGGGGTATGCCGAAGGTAAGATGCTCGATATTTTCCAAACGGCTGCGCTGCTCGATTTCGACACCAATTTGGTGGGCGTAACCAATGACTATGTGCAGACGGCCAACTCGGACGTGGTGGTCATCACCTCGGGGCTACCTCGCAAGCCGGGCATGACCCGCGAAGAACTGATCGGCGTCAACGCCGGTATCGTGAGAACGGTGATCGAAAACGTCGTAAAATATTCGCCCGACGCTATTGTAGTCATTGTCAGCAATCCGATGGACACGATGACCTACCTCGCCTCGAAGGTGAGCGGCCTGCCCGAGAACCGCATCTTCGGGATGGGTGGTGCGTTGGACAGTTCGCGTTTTAAATGCTACCTGAGCAAAGCGTTGGGTGTGAACGCCAACGAAGTCGAAGGCATGGTGATCGGCGGCCACGGCGACACGACGA
>JAITVB010000015.1 GCA_031286025.1 Rikenellaceae bacterium | reverse complement strand
CGACCATTCAACACATCGGACACAGCCTCGGCGCGTTGTTGCTCGAATTGCAGCCCGGCCGTGCGCAGGCGCTCGATCAGGCGCATATTCTCCGCATCGGCGAAATACTCGGCGATGCTGCCCGCGATCTTGCCGCCCACCTCGTCGGCCTCGGCCAACTGCACCGGGTCGGCGGCCATAATGGCGTCGAGCGTGCCGAAGTGCGCGGTCACATACTTGGCCGTGGTTTCACCGACAAAACGGATCCCGAGCGCGAAGAACACGCGTGCGAAAGGCACTTCGGCCGATGCGCGCACACCGGCGACGATATTTTCGGCCGACTTCTTACCAAGGCGCGGCAGTTCGGCCAGGTCTTCGACCCGCAGGTCGTACAGGTCGGCTATATTCTTTATCAGGCCCGAGTTATACAGCAACGTGACGGTCTCCTCACCCAGCCCCTCGATATCCATCGCCCGGCGCGAGGTGAAGTGCACCATGCGGCCCACGATCTGCGGCGGGCAGTGGTTCTGGTTGGGGCAGTAGTGTTTCGCCTCGCCCTCGTAGCGCACCAGTTCGGCGCCGCAGGCGGGACAAATCGTGATGTATTCCAACGGCTGCGTGCCGGGTTTGCGCTGCGAAACGTCCACACCGGTTATCTTGGGGATGATCTCGCCGCCCTTTTCCACGTAGACCATATCGCCGACCCGCACATCCAAAAGGGCGATCTGGTCAGCGTTGTGCAACGAGGCGCGTTTGACGGTCGTGCCGGCCAACTGCACCGGGGCGAGGTTCGCCACCGGGGTGATCGCCCCCGTACGGCCCACCTGGAAGTCGACCGAAAGCAGTTCGGTGAGCGCCTGTTCGGCTTTGAATTTGAACGCCACGGCCCAACGCGGCGCCTTGGCCGTCGAGCCGAGACGGTCCCAGAGTTGCATCTCGTTAACCTTGACTACCACCCCGTCGGTATCGTAAGGCAGCGACGAGCGCAGTTTATCTATTTCATCCACATAGGCCAGCACCTCCTCCACACTGCGGCACAGACGCATTTTATCCGAAACCTTGAAGCCCCACGCGCGCGCCTTTTTCAGCGCCTCCCAATGGGTTTTAAAGGGCAGCCGATCGCCCATCACGTAATACATGTAGTTGTCCAGCCCCCGCTTGGCCACCACGGCCGAACTCTGCTGTTTGAGCGTCCCCGCGGCGGCGTTGCGCGGATTGGCGAAAAGCTGCTCGCCCGCCTGCTCCCGCTCGGCGTTCAGGCGGTCGAAAGATTTACGGGGCATGAATATCTCGCCGCGGATCTCGAAATGAGCCGGATAACCCTCACCGCGCAGTTCCAGCGGGATGGTACGGATGGTGCGCACATTGGCCGTCACGTCGTCGCCGCGCTCGCCGTCGCCGCGCGTCACGGCCACCACCATGCGCCCGTCCTGGTAAGCGATGCTGATGGCCGTACCGTCGAATTTCAGTTCGCACACGTATTCGATCTGCCCTACCTCTTTTTCGGCGCGGCGGCAGAAATCCTCCAATTCCTCGCGCGAGTAGGTGTTCACGAGCGAGAGCATCGGGTAACGGTGCGCCACCTGGCGAAATTCCGCGGTCGCGTCGCTCCCGACGCGCTGCGTGGGTGAGTTCGCATCGAAATCCTCGGGGTGCGCGGCCTCGAGTTGTTGCAATTCGCGCATCATCGCATCGAACTGCCGGTCGCTTATCTCGGGGGCGTTCTCCACATAATAGAGATAGTTGTGCCGGTTCAGTTCGCTACGCAGTTGCGCTATTTTTGGGTTCATTCTGTCATTAATTTAACTGTAAAGGTATTAAATTTGTTTCAAACCGACTAAAAGAGTTCAGAAAAGCGTGAGTGTTGATAAAAATAGTTTGGCGGTGGTTTTGTTTATGTAAATTTTGTTTATACTTGCAGAAATTTTCACACCTGTTCACATTTTATGGCCACTCAGACAACCCAAAAAAAACGCATCGTAATAAGTTACCATAACCTGCCGGCCGAACTGCAGGAGGAACTCAAGCGCCGCTACCCCCACGGATTTACCGACCACATGATCCGGATCGATAAAGGTCCCGGCGACTTTTTCTATGCCGTGGTACTCGAAACCGAAGAAGCGAAATACCTTGTCAAGGTGGATGTTAAGATCGACGACCGCGTAGAAGAGGAAGAAGACAAGGAGTATTACGACGAAGATATCAAGGGCGCCGACGAGATCGCCGACAACAACGGGGAGCCGGACGAGGAATAGGCGCCGGCGTGCGGAAATTTCGGTTTTGCCCAGCAAAAACCGCTACAGGCTTTTTATACTACTATTTGGTGCGGATTATGCATCCGTACCTTTTGTTATTATAACCGCTAATATATTATTCAATATGCCCCTCGGGGGCGCTATCCTATACCAAAAAATAAAAAAAGTACCGGTCGACAAAACTTCTGCCGACCGGTACTTTTTTAACAGGGATTACAACCCGAGTATCTTATTGAAATCGTACTCTTCGGGATTCTTGAGCCACTGCTTGGCGGCCTTGTAATCGTCCGGGGTGATGTAGCACAGAATGTGATCCACCACGGCTTTGTATTTGTCGCCGTTCACGTCGACAAGGCGGGGCGGAATTTTGCCCGTGGCGGGGTCCTGAAGGTCTTTCAGGTAGAGCTGCGACACCTGGCCGGCAGGATCGACGTAAACCATGCAACCCGTTTTGCCTTCGGTGAACAGTTTGTAGACACCGATACCCAACTGCGAGCAGTAAACGATATCGAAAGCGCACGGGGTCTGGCAACGTACTTCGTAACCCACTTCCACCGGACGCGATTTCACCTTGATGCCGAGCTCTTTGAGCTTATTTTCGAGCATTTCATTGAACACGTGCGCCTTGGACACCTTGCCCAGTTCGGGGTGACCGTGGTCGTCGTAGCTGAAATGGATGCCGGTCTTCTTGATCTCCTCGTCCGACAGTTCATGGAACACGCCTTCCGAGATCATCGCCGCACCGTAATCCATGCCCATGATCTTGCGTTTCACGATCGACGAAACCACCAAGTTGACGATCTTATCGACGGTGATCTTGGTCTTGTAGAACATTTCCGGGATCACGATCATCGGGTAATGGCACGCGGTTCCGATCCCGAAAGCCAGGTGGCCTGCCGAACGGCCCATGGCCGCCAGCACGAACCAGTTACCCGAGGTGCGGGCGTCCACATATACCGCACGGGCGATCGTGGCGCCTTTGTCCTGTGCCGACTCGTAGCCGAATGTGGGCGAGCCCGTGGGCAGCGGAAGGTCGTTGTCGATGGTCTTGGGAACGTGGATGTTGGCGATCCGGTATTTCTTTTCCTGCAGGAACTTGGCCACGCGGTTGGCGGACGAAGCCGTATCGTCGCCGCCCACTGTAACGACCAGTTTGATGTTGTTTTTCAGGAAGAAGTCCAGGTTGAAATCCTCGGCGAAGTTCTTGTCCGAAGGCTTGAAACGGCTCATCTGCAGATGCGAACCGCCGCGGTTGAAGATATCGTCCGCCAGGGCGTAGTCGATCTCGACGGTACGGGGAGTTTTGCTGAACAGGCCGGTGTAGCCTTCGTGAAGGCCGATCACGCGGTAACCGTTCTGCAGGAAGGTCTTCGAAACGCTGCCTACCACGGCGTTCATACCGGGCGCGGGACCACCGCCGGTAAGGATTGCAATTGCTTCTTTCATTGTTTTGTATGGTTTTGAGTTGTCGTTGCCTATCGGAAATACAAAGATAGAAACAATTTTTAATTTTATTTAATAACCCCGGCGGGATTTACAGTGGCGCGGCGATTATTTTTGCAATTTCCCCATGAAACGCTCCACGTCGATCACAAAGCGGGTATGGCTACCCCGCCCTATTTCGCCGTGCGTGTCGGTGGCGACCACCTCGAAAACGAGCATACGACCGTCAACAGATTTGAGGGTCGCCGTGGCCGAAACATCGTTTCCGACGGGTGTGGCGCGGGTATGGACGATATTTATCGCCGTGCCGACCGTGGACGAGCCTTCGGGCAGATGCTCCGCCACCGCGTGGCGGGCGGCGTTTTCCATCAGGGCGACCATGGCCGGGGTGGCGAACACATCGACGCTGCCCGAGCCGTACGCGGCGGCCGTATTGTGATTATCGACCACCGTGCGGGCCGTATATGTAAGTCCTATCGTAAGCATAGTTTCCTTATTCAACCGGCGTGCAGGGCTCGGCGGGTTTGTATCCTTCGCCGCCCAGCAGTTTGGCAGCCATCGCCGAGGCGAGTTCCTCGCAGGCAGCGTACTTTTCGGCGGTCGGGCGGCCGTGCATTTCCACCGCCGGGGCTACCTGCTCCCAGCCGATCTCCTCGGCCCACTTGCACAGGTTGCGCACCCCGCCACCGTTCCAACTGTACCCGCCGAAAAGCCCGAGCGTCTTATTCTTAACCTGCATGTGCACCATGTCGCGGCACAGTGCCTCCATCGGAGGGAACATCTCGCTGTTGTAAGCGCACGAGCCGAGTATCACCCCGCGGTATTTCCAGATGTCGTTGATCAGGTACGAGATATGCGTTTTCGACACGTCGTGCACCACGATGTCACGCACGCCTTTCTGCGCCATCAGCATGGCGATGTGATCGGCCATGCGCGCCGTGTTGCCGTACATCGAGGCGTAGGCGATCATCACGCCCGGCTCGGCCTCGTAGCGGCTCCATCGGTCGTACATCGAAATGACCTCGGCCACGTGGTCCTTCCACACCGGCCCGTGCAGCGAGCAGATCATTTGGATAGGCACTCCGGCGACCTTGGCGAACGCTTTCTGCACCATGCTGCTGTATTTGCCCACGATGTTCGAGTAGTAGCGGCGCATCTCGTCCTTATAGAATTCCAGGCGTGTCTGGCTGTCCAACACTCCGCCGTTTATCGTACCGAACGTACCGAAGGCGTCGCCCGAAAAGAGGATCTGCTCCGAAATCTCGTAGCTCATCATCGTCTCGGGCCAGTGGATATTCGGCGTTTCCATAAAGGAAAGGACAATTCCTCCGCCCAGATCCAGGGTATCTCCGGTCTTCACTTCCCTGAGGTTATCCTGAATCTTGAAAAAATTCCGAACCAGATTTATTCCCTTCTTCGTCGCAATGATCTCCACACCGGGATTCATTTCTTTAAACATCCTGATATGTCCGGCATGATCCGGTTCGAGGTGGTTGAGTATCAGATAATCGATTTTGTGCAGAGACACGCCGATTGACCTACACTGGGCTTCCAATTTCGAAGGAGCGTCTTCCCAATCCCGCATAAAATCGATGAGCGCGGTTTTCTCCGATTTTACCACATATGAATTGAGGGTCACTCCTGAAGGAATAGGCCATATCCCTTCAAAAAGCGCTGTACTGCAAATATCCGCATGAATCGCATAGACATGCTCAGAAATCTTTTTTGCATCCATAATAGCTCCTCCTATGTATAAGCATGGGGGAAAAAAAGCGCTTAATCAAGGGCAATCTCTTATTTCTTGGATAAAAATACAATTTCACCTTTTGTAGATGACATTTCTCTGTAATGGGTATATAATTATCGTAGCTCCAGAGGAGGAAACAATCGTGAATATAGAAATAAATGAAAACGTTGCGTCTGGAATAATACAATATTGCAATAGAAACAGCCTTGATTTTAACAAGGTTGTAGAGGAATCGATAATACAAACCCAATTACGTCATAACATTGGCAATGACGGTACTGTGTATGAAAATATACCCCAACCGGAATTGGACAAAGCTATTTTGGAAACCTTTCTGAAAGATATATTGCATGAAAAAGAGGGAAACATAAAAGAAGCGCTATTTGGGGAAATATACGAAAAAAGCAGTATAGAAAACCATACTTACATAATCGTAGAATATGAAAATAAGTATACAATCGTAGTTGTCACTACAGATGAAAAAATACGAAACCTAATTACAGGCAATCCAGCTTTAAGCAAGGTAAGGGTAGAAAAACATCAAGCCTATAGCTGGATAACAACATATCACACGAAAGTATTATGTGCAGAAACAGGGAACAGTAACATAATTCTCAGCAAGAACCTGTAAACGTTTCACTTTTTCGTGCTAGTATGCTCAAATGAATATGTCCCCTACACGCTTGCTCCTCGCCCCCATGGCAACACTAAGCCACGAAGCGCTGCGCCGCACTATTGAACGTTTCGGTGGGTGCGATGAGTATTATACCGAGATGATTCACGCTCCCTCCCTCATAACAGGGGGAAAGTTTGAGCACTGGTATCTCAAGACAGGTCCCTGTCCCGAAAAAATCGTATGGCAGCTCACCGGCGGCGAACCTGAGCCCATCGCAAAAGCCGCAGAAATGGTCGCTGATATTGGAGGGCTTGGAATCGATATCAATATGGGCTGCTGCGCTCCTGAAATACGAAAACAGGGGGCGGGTATCTCCTGGATGCTCAAACCAATTGCCGAAACCGCAGCCCTTCTCCGGGAAGTACGGAGCGTTATCGATGGGAATACTCGGCTTGCAGGAAGTTCCCCGTTACGGCTCAGTATCAAGATACGGCTCGGAAGCGACGACTTTACCGAAGAAGGATTGCTCACATTTACCCGGATGGCTGTGGATGAGGGGGTCACCCAAATTGTACTCCATCCCCGGACAAAGAGTGAAAAATTCCGCCGTACTCCGCGCTGGGAATGGGTTCAACGCCTCTCAGAAGAACTGCCGATACCGGTTATCGGCAACGGGAACATTACCGGTATTACATCAGCTTCGGCAGCAATGTCCGCCGCCCCCGATTCCGCCGGGATAATGATAGGCCGCACCGCCGTGAGTTCTCCCTGGATTTTCCGGGAGCTCAAAAACGGGGACAGGGAACAGAACCCGGAGAGGCTTGATCTCCTTGAGATCGGAACACAGTTTCTCGATGATCTCATGGTATACCAGCCTCAGGAATTTCACAAAACCCGTGCCCAGCGGTTTTTCTCGTTTTTCTGTGACCATCTCACCTACGCCCAATATCTTCGGGTTAAAATCGCAAACGCCCCATCTGCATCGGAAATTCGGACAATTTTCAGCGCCTACTTTGATGAAGTACCTGAAAACCGCTTCTATTCCGCATAGGATTCCCCCTGTTCTCCTATAATCTTTTCCGTTTATCGGAAGCGGAATGTATTCCGCAACTCCTTCAAAAAAATATTTTTCATTTTTTTTCACTTTTTTCACTGAAAAACCTCAACAAACCCCGAATTATATAGTAGGAAAGGAGAGACAAAGAACTCTCCTTAGTGATACAATACTAACAGGAGGGCGTTGGATGGATAACGAAACAAAGATTCTTACCATCTTGGAAACACTGGTCGGTGAGGTAGGAGACCTCAAAAAGGATCTGACCCAGCATCTGGATAGGCTGGAACAGCGTATGGGTGCACTGGAACAGAGTGTAGCTGGACTGGATCAGCGTATAGGTGCTCTGGAACAACGTGTAGACGGGCTGGATCAGCGCATAGGTACTCTGGAACAGCGTGTAGACGGGCTGGATCAGCGCATGGATGGGTTGGAACAGTCCATGAACGGGATAGCAGAGCGGATGCTCGGTCTGATGGTGGCGCAGAAATGGCTATCAAACGATTTTAATGGGTTGTGGAGGAAACAGGAGCAGTTTGCGGAGCGGTTGGAATTGAGAATGGACAGACTGGAAGACGGACAGGAAAAGACCCACGAGGAACTCGAAAAACTGAACGATCGTGTTAGCCGTATAGAAAGTAACTGCCTTTTACAGTGCGTATAAAGGTATACGGTTAATGAGGAAATTGCAAAACCGGAATAGTTTTGCAATTTCCTTTATAGATTGGTGTACAGAAACTATTTCAGCGGAAAGAGTTTCATGAATGACTCGATAATCTCACCTGTGGCAGGACGTGCATCGATGTTGATCAGCTTTTTCAGTGTATCATAATAACCGATAAGCGGCGCAGTCTGAGAGCGGTATACTTCCAACCGGTGAGTGATAGCTTCCTGTTTGTCATCATCCCGGATAAACAGCTCGCCAGCGCACATATCGCATACATCGCTTTTTTTCGGGGGCATGAATTCTGCGTGGTAATTCTGTCCGCATTTTTTGCATACCCGGCGCCCGGAAAGGCGTTTAACCACCTCTTCGTCACTGATATCAAAATTCACTGCCGCATCCACCTGTACGAATTCCGCAAGGGCTTCCGCCTGGGGAATGGTACGGGGAAATCCGTCAAGGATAAAACCTTCAGCCGCATCAGGCTGTGCAAGGCGTTCCTTCACCAGGGCGATGGTGATATCATCGCTTACCAGAGCTCCCGAATCGATGATGGCCTGCACTTTCAAACCCAGCGAGGTCTTTTCCCGTATCGCTGTACGAAAAATCTCTCCCGTAGAGATATGGGGGATGTTATATTTCTCCATTACCTGTGCCGCAAGGGTACCCTTCCCGGCTCCGGGGGGACCAAGGAAAATAAATTTCATCTGAGCTTCTCCTCTCTTTTTTTATAATATATGGTAACAGAAATTAACGCAAGAAGACAAAAGAGGGAAACAGAGACCAAAACAATCCCTTTTACACCTTTGTCTTTCCCCTACCCCCTTTTAACTGATAAAAGCTCAAAACGAGGAAATATACCAGAATAGCAAGGCTCACCCACCAGAGATTCCCTGCCCTCGGCGCTTGGGCGATGAGGAGCAGCAGGGGGATTCCCATGACGATAGCCGCGGAAGAGCCTACCACGATGTCGTCTGAGGCAGGGGTTTCAAAGTTCTTGTCGATTTCCCGCAACAGGATCATGCCGTTGGCGATGGTTCCGGTGAGGTTGCCGTAGAAGACGAGGAAGGCTTCGTCGGGATAGTCCTTATACACATAGGCGCAGAGCCGCTGGAGATAGAAAATAGTGACAAGCCCGCCAAGGCTGGTAATGAGCAGAACGGGAATCCAGAGCGTTCCGAGAGCGGTAACGGAAATGAGACAGAGAGCAGCGGTGATCGAAAGGTCAAAGGCGGCGCCGCTGATACGGTTCATCATATAGCTGTTGGGGTATTTGCGGTGCATCACCCCGGTGTGTACGAGACGGCGCAGAACCGCTTTGACGCAGAGGGCGACCAGGGCTGCCAGCATGAAGGCGAAACCCCAAATCGTAGGAACCAGATCGATAAGGAAGGGGACCTTTGAAAAGCGAAAGCCTATCTCTATTCCGATGATGAGGGCGATGGTAATGAGATAGACCCCGCCGACCATACACACCTGAAGGGTGAATTTGTCGATAGATTCTGAAAGAGGAACCTCGTCGGGACCTTCGATGCTTCCGCTTGGGTTGTCTCCTGCCTTGCTGAATTCATCCCGCTGCAGGGCGATCCCCTTCCGTTTCGCGGCACGGTTAACGAGAATAATTCCCGGAATGGATGCCCAGAGGAAGCCGAATGCCGCTACAGTAAGACCGAAGTTCCGGGCGCTTCCCGAACCCCATGCGGCCATGTATCCGGCGGAATCCCAGATATAGCCGGTGGCGCTGGCTTGCTGCGGTCCCTGACCGTAACCCAGGGGCAATATAATCCCCACAGCCTTATTCAGCGCAGGCATAAAAGTATTCCCCAGAATAACAGT